>CASEKM010000028.1 GCA_949288405.1 uncultured bacterium
CTGGTGCAAGCAGTGGTTCCATGTCCACCACCTGAACACCAACTCGGGAAAAATGTCCAAGTCCAAGGGGGAGTTTTTGACCGTCACCCTGCTGGAGGAGAAGGGCTACGACCCCCTGTGCTACCGGTTCTTCTGCCTCCAGAGCCACTACCGGAAGGGGCTGGTGTTCTCCTGGGAGAACCTGGACAACGCCGCCCAGGCCTATCAGAAGCTGGTGGCCCGCATCGCCGCCCTGGACCCCAAGGACGGAGAGGCGGACCAGGCCGTGGTGGAGCAGTATAAGGAGAAGTTCCTCCAGCAGGTGGGCAACGACCTGAATACCTCCATGGGGGTCACCCTGCTGTACGACGCCCTGAAGGCCAAAACCAACGGGGCCACCAAGCTGGCCGTGCTGGGCGATTTGGACCAGGTGCTGTCCCTGTCCCTGCTGGACAAGGCCGCCGCGGTGCGGGAGGAGCAGGCCAAGGTGAAGGCCGCCCAGGCCCAGGCGGGCTACACCGTCACCGGCGAGGGCGACCCGGAGATCGACGCCCTGGTGAAGGCCCGGGGCGAGGCCAAGAAGGCCAAGAACTTCGCCGAGGCCGACCGCATCCGGGATGAGCTGAAAGAGAAGGGCATCGAGATCACCGACGTGCCCGGCGGGGCGGTTTGGAAGCGGATCTAAGCTTCTTCCTGCTCTCTGGAAAGGCCTCATCCGTCACGGCCTTTGGCCGTGCCACCTTCCCCTAAAGGGGAAGGCGTTTAGGGGTGCTCCTTCCTAGCCTTCCCCTTTAGGGGAAGGTGCCCCAGTGCGCACACTGGGGCGGATGAGGAGTTACCAGATGGCGGCTGCGATTTTGAAAGGGAGAAATGGTTGATGATTCACAAGGCCCATAACCCGAAACTGAGATCGACCGCGCAGAAGCTGCGCCGTGAGATGACCAAAGAAGAGCGGCGGCTGTGGTATGATTTTCTCAAGCCGTTGTCGGTCAATGCCCGCCGTCAAAAGGTGATTGGGCCGTATATCGTGGATTTTTATGTTCCATGCGCGAATCTTATAATCGAACTGGACGGTTCTCAGCACCAGGAAGCAGAACACCGGCAGATGGACCTGGCCCGCGACGAATATATGTCCGCATTGGGCCTTACAGTTTTGCGATACTCAAACGAGGCGGTTCGTGATCGTTTTCCAGAGGTGTGTCAAGACATTTGGAAGCATATTGCTTCCCTGGAAATACCTCATCCGTCACCGTCTTCGGCCATCTCCCCTTGACAAGGGGAGTCGGCCTAAAGGGAAGGCTTTTAGGGCGCACCGCTTCAAGGCCTCTCCTTCAGGCTGATTTCTCTGTCAGGGACCTTTGTTGGTGCGCGGCTGGGGCGGGCTGTGACCTGAAAGACCTCATCCGCCTCGCTTTGCTCGGCACCTTCCCCTAAAGGGGAAGGCGTTTCAGGGCTGCATCACTCCAAGCCTTCCCCTTTAGGGGAGGTGCCCCAGTGCGCACACTGGGGCGGATGAGGTTTTCTGGGGGCATCTAGATCACCGACACCAAGGGCGGGCAAGCTGGAAGAGAATGTGAAGATTACGAAATGGGTCTGTTGCAAAATGCAGTTTTCAGACGCGAAAAGAAAATTTGTGCTTAAAAAAGTTAGCGAAAACCGCTAGTTTGACGGTTCTCGCTAACTTTTTCTTTGAACTGATTTTTCAAAATTCTATTTTGCAACAGGTTCTTTTTATGTATTTTGTTGCAATCTTTTGTACTGATAAAACATAATTGTAAGAGAAAGTCTAATGTTACTTTATTGCCCAAAAATATCAAAACATTCGTTTAATTTCTTCAATTATATTCATAAGTTGCCGCTTTGGCAGTGCACCGGAAAACCCAGTCAACGCCAGTTCTTCTCCGCCAAAACCAGCAAAGCCTGTTTGAATCCATGCAGAAAGTTCAATTTGATTGGGCGCGTACTCAACTTTGATAAATTTCATAGCTGTAAGTGCCCCTACCCCACATTTCCAAGCATATTCACCGGTTTTAATCGTTTGTAGTTGAAACCCCTTTTCCTTCAAAATTGTTTCTACTTTTTGCTGCGCTTCCTCAAAACTACATGTATACTGAATTGTAAATGACGATCTGGCCATACTACCGTTCCTCCTCTTTGAGTTTATATCCGCACTTAGGACAAACCGATGCTTCATTTGTAAGATTGAGACCGCAGATGGGACAGGTTCCAGTTGGTTTCCCATTAGTACCTAAATTTTCAATTCTTGCTAACGTATCATGATTACTTTTCTTGATAAAGGAGTAAATTAAGGTGAAAACACCAACTAGGAGCAGAAGAATGCAAAAGACTAATACCCCTAGCATTGATAATTCATGGGTTGTCAAGTGGCCCGTGTAAGTATACTGAATATCATTTGAAATATAATGATACATCCCAAAGCTACCGATGGCGCCTAAAATTGCCATTAAAATCCCTGAAATCATAGTACGTTGCCCCCTTATAAATACCAAAACGGGATATTTATATTATACCGTCTTGGGATAATTGTGTCAAGGGGGTATTCATGTTGTTTCGATTAAAAGAATTGAGAAAACAACGGGGCTTGTCACAGCTGAGGTTGGCAATGGACTTAAATATGGCGCAAAACACTATTAGCAGGTATGAGAATGAGATTCGGGAAGCGGACTACAAAACATTGATTATATTTGCAGAATATTTTGATGTATCTGTTGATTATTTACTAGGGCGGACAGATAATCCAAGGGTTAACCGATAACAAATATTAACATGCCGTAGAAACTCTGTGCGCACTTATAGATAGCATTATCGCGACTCAGTAACAGAGGAATAGCCGCTCGGCGTTTTCCGGGCGGCTGTTCGTTTTGCGGCCATACCCCCATGGCCGTTCGCACCAAAAAGATGACGAACAGGTGGCCTGGGTAGAATAGGTGTTACCAGCACCCATAAACTGCCGCATTTTTGTTTTTCACGTCGATTATAGCAGGGAACGCCATGTAATGCAAGAGGAAAAGCGATGCTCTGCGAATGTGAGACAGCCTTCCGGCGTTGACCGGAAGGCTGTTTTCCATACCTGGGCGCGCGCGCCGGGGCGGAGGAGGCGTTTTGGGTTCCCTCAGGGGAACGCGTCCTGGATGGCCCGCACCAGCAGGCGGGTGGGGGTGGAGGCGGGGACGCCGGGGCGGAAGGCGAAGCCCGTCTCCCACCGGGCCGGCGGGTCGCCCACGGTGAAAAAGCGCAGGGCGGGGGAGAGGGGGCCGCCGGAGAAGATGGCGTCGGAGACGAAGGCGGCCCCCGCCCCCTCCGCCGCCAGGTTGAGGGCGGTCATCAGGTTGGAGGTGGTCAGGGCGGCCACCGGCGGAAAACCGGCGGAGCGGAAGATCTCGTCGGCCTGCTCCCGGAGATTCTGCCCCTTTTTCAGCAGGAGGAAGGGGGTGTCCCGGAAGGCGCCCAGGGCCTCCCAGGACAGATGGGGCCGCTCTCCCTCCAGCAGGGCGGGGGGGAGGGCGGCCAGGGCCGGGGCATCCCGGCGGACCGCCAGCAGGATCTGCTCCCAGCGCAGGCGGGTGAAGGGAAACTGGGGGTAGGGATTGGGCCGGTGGAGCAGGGCAAAGTCCAGCTTCCCCTGGTCCAGGCGGGCGGCCAGCTCCTGGTGGGAGCCCTCGACGGACTCCACCCGGATCTTGGGGTACTTGGCCAGAAAGGCGGGGAGGACCTTGGGCAGCACCAGGGAGGAGCGCCAGAAGTTGAAGCCCGCCCGCACCGTGCCGCTGGGCTCCCGCTCCAGCCGGGCCAGCTCCTGGCGGAGGGCCTGCTCCCGGTCCCGCTCCTCCCGCACATAGCGGCAGAGCACCTCCCCCGCCGGGGTCAGCCGCAGGGGATAGGCGTCCCGGTAGAAGAGCGGGGCACCCATCTCCTCCTCCAGGCGCTTCAGGCTCCCGCTGAGGGCGGGCTGAGTCAGATAGAGGCGCTGGGCCGCCCGGGAGACGCTGCCTGCCTCCGCAATGGTCAAGAAGTACTCCTCCTGCTTGGACAGCATGGAGATCCCCCCTTCTGAAATAAAACTATCACACACACGTTATAGTTTCTATATCATAAATGAGACTGGACGATTTGTAAAGAAGAAGCTAAAATAGACCGCAGTGAAAAATTGGCTCCCGGGCGCAGGGCGGTCCGCCAGGGGGAGGAGAGAAAAAGGAGCGAATGTTCGGTATGGATCTGTTGCTGGCCTTTGCGGTCTTTTTGGGTGGGATCTTTTTGTGTATGGCCCTGGACTGGTCCCTGGCCATTGGACTGGCCCTGGGGCTGGTGTGCTTCTCCCTGGTGGCCCGCCGCCGGGGGAACCCCTGGCGGGAGGTGGCCGCCATGGCGGGGCAGGGGGTGCGCACCGCCATGGTGGTGCTGCGGGTGCTGCTGGTCATCGGCTGCCTCACCGGCCTGTGGCGGGCCAGCGGCACCATCGCCTTTTTCGTGTACACCGGCCTGAAGCTCATCACCCCCCATATCTTCCTGCTGGCCGCCTTCCTGCTGTCCACAGTGATGTCCCTCACCTTTGGCAGCGCCTTCGGCGTGGCGGGGACGGCGGGGGTGGTCCTGGCGGTGATGGCCCGCACCGGCGGGGCCGACCTGGCCATGACGGCGGGGGCGGTGCTCTCCGGGGCCTATCTGGGGGAGCGGATCTCCCCGGCCTCCTCCTCCGCCACGCTGGCGGCGGCCATGGCGGGGACCGACCAGAACGCCCTCCAGGGGAGGATGTGGCGGACCACGCCGCTGCCTCTGGCCCTGTCCCTGCTGCTCTACGGGGCCCTGTCCGTCCTCTTTCCCATTGAGCAGGTGGACCCCACCATCCTGAGCGCCCTGGAGGAGGCCTTTGACCTGTCCTGGCTCACGGTGCTGCCGGCGGTGATCCTGCTGGCCCTGCCCTTCTTCCATCTGAAGACGGTATGGTCCATCCTGGTCAGCTGCGGCGTGGCGGCGGTGCTGGCCGCCCTGCTCCAGGGGGCGTCCTGGGGGGAGCTGCTGGGGGTCGCGGTGCTGGGCTGTACGGTGGACCACCCGGAGCTCTCCGGCATCCTGTCCGGCGGGGGGATCGTCTCCATGGTCAACGGCATGTGCATCGTGCTCTTCTCCTGCGCCTCCTCGGGGGTGCTCAACGGGGCCAGGCTGCTGGACCCGGTGAAGGAGCGCCTGGAGCAGCTGGTGGAGCGCACCGACCTGATGGCGGCCACCTGTCTGGTGTCCGTGGGCTCGGCGGCGGTGCTGTGCAACCAGTCCATCGCCCTGGTGCTCACCGGCCAGATGATGGAGGACAGCTTCCGCCGCCGGGGCAGGGAGGGGCTGGAGCTGGGCCAGGCCCTGGGCAACACGGCCATCCCCCTGCCCGGGCTGGTGCCCTGGGCCATCGCCTGCAGTGTCCCCCTGGCCGCCATGGAGGCCCCGGCGCTGGCGGTCCCCTTCGCCTTTTTCCTCTACCTGTGCCCCCTGTGCGACTGGCTCCTCCACTGGAGAAAGAGCAGGGCAGGGACATAAATTTTTCACCCTCCCGCCCGCCCTTCGGGCGGGGAGCGGGCGGGGAGCGGGCGGGCCGGGCGGCATCAGCAGATTGCGGCCCGCCTCCGCCCGCGGCCCAACATGTGGTGTTTTCCCCCGGAAAACGGAAGATCCTGGAACGGATGAAAGTTAAAAATAACTTGAAAAAAGTGCCCCTGACGGAGTTCGGGGGCGCTTTTTGCATCTTTTGTCGAAACTTTCTCTCTGTTATGCTAAGCCTGTGCGTTTTTTTCGCGCCATCTGTCAATTCTATAGAGAGACAAGGAGGACAAGAATATGGCAAGAAAAGCGGTTGAACGGAACATCTCTTATGACGACAAGCGGAAGCTCTACTACGTGAGCATGGAACTGGGCCGGGATGAGACCGGAAAGCGCATCAAACAGTACCGGACCTTCCCCACTCTGGCGGCGGCCCGAAACGGCCTGAAGGATTTCCTCGCCAGCCGGGAGCGGGAGCAGGGGCAGGAGGAGCACCTGGCGCCCGCCCAGGAGATGGACCTGGCCCACTGGCTGGAGTATTGGATGGAGTCCATCGTCCGGCCCAACCGGGCGGAGACCACGGTGTACGCCTATCAGAAGATCATCGATAACCATATCGTTCCGGCTATGGGGGACATCCCCCTGAAAAAGCTCACCCCCAAGGTGATCCAGGCGTACTACACGGAGACGCAGAAGGCGGCCGGCCTGTCCTCCAACACCATACGCCGCCACCACGACCTGCTCTCCAGCGCCCTGCGCTCGGCGGTGCGCCAGGACGTGATGGTCGTCTCCCCCATGGAGCGGGTGGAGCCCCCCCGGGTGCGCACCGCCGAGTCCCGCTTCTATGACAACCAGGAGCTCAAGCTCCTCTATCAGAAGATCGAGGGGCAGATCCTGGAGCTGCCCGTCAAGCTGGCCGGGAGCCTGGGGATGCGCCGGGAGGAGATCTGCGGCCTGAAGTGGGAGAGCGTGGACTTCCAGCGCCACCTGGTGATCATCCGGGAGGCCCGCACCGCCTACGGGGCCACCATCGTCCAGAAGGAGACCAAGAACCGCTCCTCGGTGCGCACCCTCTATCTGCCCGACGAGGTGTTCCTCCTCCTGGAGCAGGAGCAGGCCAGGCAGCAGGGGGAGCGGGGCCGCCTGGGGATGACGTTCAATCCCACCGACCATGTCATTTTGGACCACAAGGGGGTGCCCTACTCGCCCAACGCCCTCTCCCTGGCCTTCACCCGGTTCGTGAAGAAAAACGACCTGCCCCGGCTCACCTTCCACGGCCTGCGGCACACCTTTGCCACCATCGCCTCCTGCCAGGGGGCGTCCCTGTTCGACATCGGCAAGGCCCTGGGCCACTCCACCCCCGCCACCACCGGGCGGATCTACACCCACCTGGTGGACCGCACCCACGAGGAGCTGGTGCAGCGGGTGTCGGACGCCCTGAAATAAGACCCCATTTTGCATTTTGCATAGCTTCTATGATTCATTTTCCGGGAAATTTATCAAATAGAGGGTTGCATTTCCCGGGGCTCCGGTCTATACTATACCACAGTGTGAGTCCAAAAATGGCGCTGCGGGCGGACATCGCCGGCGCGCCGATTTGCCGGATGGAAGCAGGAAATCCTGCAAGATCTCTAAAATTCCGGGAAAGATGGAATGTGACCCTGCAAATATGTTTGACGGAGGCAATGAGAGTATGAAAGAGTTATCCAAGATCGCGCTGGCCATCAACCCTTCCACCACCCTGGCCATCGACGCCATGTTCAAGCAGATGAAGGCCGACGGCCTGGACGTGGTGGGCTTCGGCGCCGGCGAGCCCGATTTCCCCACCCCGGATCACATCAAGGAGGCCGCCATCCAGGCCATTGAGCATAACGACACCAAGTACACTCCCTCCGTGGGCACCGTGGAGGTGCGCAAGGCGGTGTGCCAGCGGCTGAAGGAGGACTGCGGCATCAACTACGAGCCCTCCCAGATCGCCGTGTCCAACGGTGCCAAGACCTGCGTGTACGCCTCCCTGCGGGCCCTGGTCAACCCCGGGGACGAGGTGATCCTGCCCGCCCCCTACTGGGTGAGCTATCTGGAGCTCATCAACATGGTGGGCGGCGTGCCCGTGGTGGTGAACGCCACCGAGGCCGAGCACTTCAAGATCACCCCCGAGAAGCTGGAGGCCGCCATCACCCCCAACACCAAGTGCATGATCCTGAACAACCCCTCCAACCCCACCGGCATGATGTACAGCCGCCAGGAGCTGGAGGCCATTGCCCAGGTGTGTGTCAAGCACGACATCTATGTGATCTCCGACGAGATCTACTACCGCCTGGCCTATGACGGACGGGAGTTCACCAGCCTGGCCGCCATCAGCCCCGAGATCAAGGAGCGCACCCTGGTGGTCAACGGCGTGTCCAAGTCCTACGCCATGACCGGCTGGCGCATCGGCTATGTGGCCGCCCCCGCCCCCGTGGCCAAGGTGATCGGCAACTACCTGGGCCACTGCACCGGCAACCCCTGCACCATCTCCCAGAAGGCCTCCGCCGTGGCCCTGTCCGACTCCCAGGAGACGGTGGACAAGATGAAGGCCGCCTTTGAGGAGCGCCGCAACTACATGGTGGAGCGCATGAACCAGATCGAGGGGGTCAGCTGCATCAAGCCCGAGGGCGCCTTCTATGTGATGATGAACATCTCCAAGGTGTTCGGCAAGGAACTCTTCGGCCACGTGATCAAGGACGCCGACGACTTCGGCAACCTGTTCCTGAAGTACGGCAAGGTGGCCGTGGTGCCCGGCACCGGCTTCGGCGCCCCCGACTTCATCCGCTGGTCCTACGCCACCTCCATGGAGAACATCAAGGAGGGCCTGGACCGCCTGGAGAAGTTCCTGAAGGGCGAGGCTGTGTAAGGCTTTTTCACCTGTCACGAAAAGCGCCGCGTATGCGGCGCTTTTCTTTTGCCGAAGGCGCTCAGATGGACAGGATGCACCCGAGGCTGGGCGGGGAGAGCGGGGCTTTTTTCTGCCGCTGCGCCGGGCCGCGGCCGGCCGTCGGGGAGGAAAAAGCTGCCAAATGCAATTTACCTCGAAAAAGGGGTTGTCATACGGCCTGGAAACAGGTAAAATAATCTTTACCACTTTGATGAAGGATGGGGGAACGACATGAATCGGACGCTGGAACATATTCTGCCCAAGGTCCAAAAACCCGCCCGGTACACCGGGGGGGAGTATAATGCTGTGGTGAAGGACCGCAGGGCGGTGGACGTCCGGTATGCCCTGTGCTTTCCCGACACCTATGAGATCGGCATGTCCAACCTGGGCTGCCGCATCCTGTACGGCCTGATGAACCAGCAGGATGGCGTGTGGTGCGAGCGCTGCTACGCCCCCTGGGGGGACATGGAGGAGGAGATGCGCCGGGAGGGCCTGCTCCTCTACGGCCTGGAGAGCGGGGACCCCATCTCCGACTTTGATATCATCGGCTTCTCCCTGGGGTACGAGATGGCCTACTCCAATGTGCTGAACATGCTGGACCTGGCCGGCCTGCCCCTGCGGGCGGAGGAGCGCACCGAGCTGTCCCCCCTGGTGGTGGTCGGGGGCACCTGCGCCTACAATCCCGAGCCCCTGGCCCCCTTCATCGACTTCTTCGTCCTGGGGGAGGGGGAGGACGTGACCCTGGAGTACATCCAGCTCTACCGCCAGGCCAAGGAGGAGTGCTGGTCCAAGGAGGACTTTCTCCAGGAGGCGGCCAAGATCGAGGGCATCTATGTCCCCTCCTTCTACGAGCCCGTCTACCGCGAGGACGGCACCCTGGCGGAAATGCGCGTCAAGGAGGGCTCCGGCGCGCCGGAGACGGTGCGCAAGCGCATCGTGGAGGACATGGACCAGTCCTACTTCCCGGTGAAGACCATCATCCCCTCCACCGAGATCGTCCACGACCGGGTGATGCTGGAGCTGTTCCGGGGCTGCATCCGGGGCTGCCGCTTCTGCCAGGCGGGGTACACCTACCGCCCGGTGCGCAACCGGGGCCCCAAGCTCCTGGCGGAGTACGGCAAGGCCGCCTGCGAGGACTCGGGCTATCAGGAGATGACCCTGTCCTCCCTGTCCTCCACCGACTACCCCTGTCTGCTGGAGCTGTGCGACGACCTGCTGGACTACTGCGCCCCCCGGGACATTGGCCTGTCCCTGCCCTCCCTGCGGGCGGACACCTTCTCCATGAACCTGATGGAGCGCCTGCAGCGGGTGCGCAAGGGGGGATTGACCTTCGCACCCGAGGCGGGCACCCAGCGGCTGCGGGACGCCATCAACAAGAACCTGCGGGAGGAGGACCTGCTCCAGTCTGTCCGCACCGCCTTCTCCGGCGGCTGGAGCGGGGTGAAGCTGTACTTCATGCTGGGCCTGCCCACCGAGACCGACGAGGACGTGCTGGGCATCGCGGACCTGGCCCGGAAGGTGTACTTTGCCTGGAAGGAGTGCTCCCCCAACAGAGCCCGGGGGGTGCGGATCACCGTGTCCACCTCCTGGTTCGTCCCCAAGCCCCACACCGCCTTCCAGTGGGAGGC
>CASEKM010000029.1 GCA_949288405.1 uncultured bacterium
TGGGCCATGCCCCACTCCCGGTCGGTGTAGTGCTTATAGTTTACCCGGCGGCGGGTATCCTTGTCCGCCAGGCGCTTTTCCGGGGCCTTCTCCGACTCGCCGTACAGCCGGACGATGCGGTCGGCCCGGAAGGGGATGGGGGCGTGGATGAAGGTGTGCAGGCAGTCCTTCCGGTCCCGGAGGATGTAGTCGGCGCACCGGCCCACGATGACGCAGGGCTCCTTCTCCGCCAGGTCCTGGATCACCCGGTACTGGATGGTCCAGAGAAAGTCGGAGGCGGACATCCCGCCCATGGCCCCCGGCACGCCCCGGCCCAGGAAGGCGTAGGCGAAGCGGTTCTTTCCCGGGGCAGACTCCCCCCGCTCCTCAATATACTTGGGATCAAAGCCGCTCTCCAGGGCCACCTGCTTTACCAGCTCCTTGTCATAGCAGGGCACCCCCAGCCGCTCGGCCACCGTCTTTCCGATGGTGCGGCCGCCGCTGCCGAATTCCCGGCTGACGGTGATGATCCTCTTTTTCATGGAACATGCCTCCTTTGCGCATCTGGGGAGCGGAGCCCCCTGTGTCCCTATTATACAACATAAGCACAGCCTTGCGCCATAGTTTTGTGAGAAATCTGAAAAGAGGCAGCGTCCCTGTGGAAATTCTTCTTGACAATACCTAGAGGAACAAGGTATCATATACCTAGAAGTACAAGGTATATGCCGCCGGCGCGCCCGGCTGGTCAAAGACCGGCTGCCCGGCACTTGGACCGCGGGGAGCGCCGGAGAGAACGATTTATATGGAGGAGGTTTTACCATGAAACTGGACAAGGGACTGATCGCGGGGAGCAGCACGCTGCTGATCCTCACCCTGCTGGAGAAGGAGGATATGTACGGCTATCAGATGATCACCGAGCTGTCCCGCCGCTCCAACGACACCTTTCAGATGAAGGAGGGGACCCTGTACCCCATCCTCCACGCCCTGGAGAAGGGGAAGTACCTCTCCGCCTATGAGCAGGAGGCCCCCACCGGACGGGTGCGGAAATACTACCGCCTCACCCCCCGGGGGCGTGAATTCCTGGGGGAGAAGAAGGCCGAGTGGGAGCAGTTCTCCCACGGGGTGGATCAGGTGCTCTCCTTTACCTGAGAGAAATGGGCCGCCGGGGGCGGCGGCCCCTGCATACTCCCCAAAATGATTTTCCATGTCTGTAGGGGCGGGCGCCCTCGCCCGCCCAATCTCCCGGAAAGGAGGCGTCCTGCATGGAGCCAAATAAAACTACAGCCCCCGCCGAGACCTGGCTGGACACAGCGGTGAAAAAAATCCGCTTCAAACCTGACCGGAGAGAGGTCCGGGCGGAGCTCTCCGCCCACCTGGAGGACAAGGTCCTGGACCTCCAGCGCATCTTCCCCGACATGACCCAGGAGGAGGCCCAGGCGCGGGCCGTCTCCGACATGGGGGACCCGACGGAGATCGGGGCGGAGCTGGCCAAGGTACATAAGCCCTGGCTGGGGTATCTGTGGCGGGTGAGCCAGGTCGTGCTGGGGCTGGCCTGCCTCTCCCTGCTGTGGAGCGGGATGGTTTTTTACAGCGCCTTCTCGGTGGACGACGGTCAGATCTTTTTGGAGCTGTGGGATGCGGACGGCCTGCCCATGAGCAATGAGGCCTACGACATGTTTGGAAACGGGCTCACGCCCCGGGAGACCTATCTGCCCTCCGGCCACCCGGACCAGCTTCAGGTGTGGGAGGACGGCCCCGCGGTCCAGGTTGCGGGGAGCACCGTCCGCCTGCGCCGGGCCGCCCTGTGGCAGGAGTGGCAGTCCAGGGGCGGATTGGCGCTGTACTGCTACTTCCGGGTGGAGTCCCCCAAATTTTGGGTGCTGGGGGATTTGCGCTGGGACCAGTTCACGGTGACCGACAGCCTGGGGAATCAGTACCCCTACAACCCTACGGAAATGGAGGACCGGGACGCCCGCTTCTTTGACGGAACCGGCTGGACAGGCGGCGGCCCATTCCACGACGGAATCCAGCTCCGGGTCCAGAACGTGGACCCGGCGGCGGAGTGGGTGCGGCTGGACTACTGGTTCGGCGCGGAGCGCCTGTTCTCCATGACGCTGGAACTGGATGAGGGAGGCGGCACGGAATGAAAAAGACACGCACACGGGGGTTTCGAATCCTCCGGAATTTGGCGGCGGCTATTTTGTGCGCCGTCCCCCTCTGGGGGCTGCTGGGCTGTCCCATGCCCACCCCGGAGCTGAGGTTCCGGCAGCTGGAGGACCGGTCGCTGGTTCCCCGCAGCCAGATCGTGTACCTCTGGGAGAATCCGTTCCCGGTGAGGACGACCAGCTCCGGCGAGCCCCGGCACATCGTCATTGGGCGCAGCGGGGACCAGTACAGCGTGGGCTATCTCTATGAGCCCCTTCGCTCCAGCACGAATACTCTGGAGCCCTGGCCGGTGGGGGAGGGGCCCACCCCCATTCCCCTGTCTCAGCCGCTGCACCGGAATGAGATGGACACGGATAACGTCCTGTTCTTCCTACAGGTGCCGGAGGAGGCGGCGGAGGCCGAGCTCACCATCACCGGGCGGATCGAGAATCTGATAGAGCCGGTGGAGACCGCCCAGGGGGAGAAAATGGCGGAGGGCGTGTGGATGTTTCGCTACCCCATCGCCCGGGAGCTCAGCGCGGACTATGCCGCCGGAAGGCCAGTCCGGTACGGCGGCCGGAGCCTGGAGGGACTGCCCTACACCCTGGAGCTGTACCGGGAGGACGGGAGCCTGCTGTGGGAGCAGTCGGGGAATCTGCCCGACAGCGGACTGGAGGACACCTATACCGCCACGTTTTACCCATCTAACTACACGTTTTCCCCATAGGCTGGGCGGGCCGGGCCCCGCCGGGAAGGAGAGGAGGCTTGCGCCGTGGAATACAACAAAACTTCAAACCCCGCCGGCCAGTGGCTGGACACCGCGGTGGCAAAGATCCGCTTCGGCCCCGACCGGAAGGAAGTCCGGGCGGAGCTGGAAGCCCACCTGGAGGACAAGGCCCTGGACTTTCAGCGCATCTTCCCCGGCCTGACCGAGGCGGAGGCTCAGGAACGGGCCGTCTCCGACATGGGGGACCCGATGGAGGTTGGAAAGGAGCTGGCCAAGGTACATAAGCCCTGGCTGGGGTACCTGTGGCGGGCCAGTCAGGTGCTGCTGGCCCTGACAATACTGAACTTTATGGCGGCGGTGGGGACCTTGAGGTACGACCGAGATAGGGGCCCGGAGCTGGAAGGGACCGTGGAGGCTGTCTTTGCGGGACAGGAGGCAGTGCGCGTCAATACCTATACCCTTTGGGTGGAAGAGGCGTCCCTGATCCAGGGCACGGGGGAGCTGCATATCACCTGGCGGGCGGCCAGCCCCTGTTTCTGGGAAACGCCCAATGGGGAATTCAGCCAGGCGTGGACCGGGGTGGACGACCGGGGAACCGTCTATACCAGCATCTGGGACCGGGTCTTGGATGGGGAACGCATGCTCCCCTATGTCAGTTCCGTGCAATTTACAGGCGCTCTGGTGTGGAGGGGAGAACAGACCGTCTATGGCGTGCCCCAGGAGGCACAGTGGATTCAGATCAACATTGAGACGGGGGAGGGAACTGTCCCCGTGGTGCTGGAGCGGGAGGAGACGCCATGAAAGGGAGAAAACTGAGCCGGAAGGGGAAGATCGTGCGGAATCTGCTGCTGACCCTGGGCTTCGGCTCTGTGGTGTGGGCCAGCCAGGGCGGTCCCATGCCCACGGCGGAGCTGACCTTTCGCCAAATGGAGCGGACCAGATTCCTCGCGTCCAGCGAAATCCTGTATACCTGGGAGTCGTCCCTGCCCCTGAGAGAGCTGAGGTCCTCCTCCTCCAAAGACGTCCTGGTGGGACAGTATCCCGATCAAATTGTTGTGGGCTGTATTTTTGATCCCAACGACCCCGGCGGAAACCGGCTGATTCTGTGGCCCAGGGAGGAGGGCGTTATGCCGGTTCCCCTGTCCGCCTTTCTCCAGAGGGAGGATGGGACCCTGTGTCATGTGCTGCTGGTTCTCTCCGCTCCGGAGGAGACGGCCGGGGCCCAGGCGACGGTCACGGGCCGGCTGGAAAACGCAAAAGAGCCGGTGGAGACCGTTCAGGGGGAGCGCTGGGGCGGTGGAGTTTGGGCCTTCTGGTTCCCCATTGACGAGGAGCTGACCACGGACGGAGAGCTGAGGTACGGGACCAAGGACCTGGAGGGTCTGCCCTATACCCTGGAGCTGTACCGGGAGGACGGAAGCACGCTGGCAAGGCAGGCGGGGACCACGCCGGAAAACAGTCAGTCAGGCGTCATCTATGACCCAGGACTGTATGATTTTCTTGGGGAGATCCTGTCGTAGAGCTGGAAAGGAGGCATTCTCCATGGAACCCAACAAAACAACAGTCCCCGCTGAGACCTGGCTGGACACGGCGGTGAAGAAGATCCGCTTCGGCCCGGACCGGGCGGCGGTGCGTGCGGAGCTCTCCGCCCACCTGGAGGACAAGGCCCTGGACTTCCAGCGCATCTTTCCCGACATGACCCGGGAGGAGGCCCAGGAGCGGGCCGTCTCCGATATGGGGGACCCGGCGGAGGTGGGGAAGGAGCTGGCCAAGGTACATAAGCCCTGGCTGGGGTATCTGTGGCGGGCTAGTCAGGTGCTGCTGGGGGTGGCGCTTACCGCTGCGATTCTGTCTTTCCAGAGCTGCCAATCCGGCTGGGAGAACCTGACCGAAGAGCCGCATTCCTGGTACGGGACAGACTGGCCCGACCCAGTACCGAGCATGTACCAGTACTCCGACGGTCTGACCTATCGGGGGGCATTGGCGGACAGCGGCCCAATCCAAGCAGGAGAGTATACTTTTACCACTGAGGCGGGGGAACTATGGACTGTGACGGTGAGCGGAGAGCCCCTGCGCGTGGTGTACTTCCAAATGGATGTGACCCACCACCGTCCGCTGGAATCTCTGAATCCCTGGGCGGAAGATGAGTTCTGGGCGGAGGACGACCAGGGCGGAGTACTTCTCTCTCATCACCAATACTCTGAAAATCCCCGGGGATGGGATTTTTCTGACATGGTACGCTGCACCCCGATGGACAGTGGGATCTTCACAGACCGCTATGAGGTCATGCTGGCCGTCCACAGCCCGGAGGCGGAGCGGGTGGACCTGAGATATACCCTGATGGGGGCGGACCTGACCATCCCCATCTCCCTGGAGGTGACCGAGCCGTGAAAGCGAAAAAACGCCGTCTGCCTGCCTTGAGCCGGCGAGGGAAGGTGATCCGAAACCTGCTGGGGTTCGCCGCCGTCCTTCTGGGGGCCTGGGTGCTGTTTGGATGCCCCGCCTGGACGGAAAACGGGGCCCTGCGGCAGCTGGAGCGCACTCTGCTTCTGGAGCCGGGGACGGTCCGGTGCCGGTATCGGTATCGGTGGGACAGTCCCACGGTGTTGGTCACCGGAGAGAACTACGCCTATGTGGCCACCGTCTATGAGGACAACATCTTTTGGCGGGAGGCCAGCCTCTCCTGGATGAAGTATGCCGTTTTAGATCAGGGGCCGGTGCTGTTCCCCTGGGTCTTTGGGGATTTTCGGGAATCCATGGAGGAGGGGACCTGGCTGTGCCCCAACCCACCGGAGGGGGCCCAGCGGGCGGAGCTTGCCGTCACGGTGGACTATGAAATAGAGGGCGGCTTAATCACATACGGACTGCGGCAGGAGCGGGACTATGAACAGGGCTCCGTCACCCTGTACGCCCAGGGAACTTTGGAGGATTCCGGCCTCGTGCGGATCAAAATTGCCGCCGAAAGCGGGCGGGAGGCCGTGGTGCTCCGGGCCCTGCTGATGGGCAATGGCTATGAGGAGACGGAGGACGGACGGCTGCGCACATGTACCGTCACCAGTGCCGGTTACCGGCTGGAGTGCTTCGACGGGGCGGGCAATTCCCTGGGCCTGTGGCCCGTGGTGCTGCCCCAGGAGTAGGGGCGTGCAGTGTGTCCGGCCATCTATAGAACGAATTCAGAACAGGCGGGCACGCAATGTGCGCCCCTGCAAGGGAAGTGGGCCGCCGAGGGCGGCGGCCCCTACATACCGCCCCAAACAATTTCCCATACCTGTAGGGGCGGGCGCCCTCGCCCGCCCAATCTCCCGGAAAGGAGGCATCCTCCATGGAACCCAATAAAACAACAGTCCCCGCCGAGACCTGGCTGGACACGGCGGTGAAAAAGATCCGCTTCGGGCCGGACCGGGCGGTGGTGCGTGCGGAGCTCTCCGCCCACCTGGAGGACAAGGCCCTCGACTTCCAGCGCATCTTCCCCGACATGACCCAGGAGGAGGCCCAGGAACGGGCCGTCTCCGACATGGGGGACCCGATGGAGGTTGGAAAAGAGCTGGCCAAGGTACATAAGCCCTGGCTGGGCTGGCTGTGGCGGGCCAGTCAGGTGTTGCTGGCCGCTCCCCTGGTGTGGCTGTTCTTCTTCGGCCCCCAGTGGGGGTGGCTGGCGGACTGGCTGGACTGGTTCGACGACGGTCCCCATAGCGTTGTGGTGGAGGAGGAGACGGAGGTCCACATTCCCTTCTCCTGCGGGGAGACCGTTCAGGTTGGCCCCTACACCCTCCAGGCGGAGGGCACCCTGGTAATCAACCCCCTGGCGGAGTGGGACGCCGGGTATTTTCTGGTGACCTGGCATGCCTGGAGCCCCTTCTTCTGGGAGACGCCTGTCCGCAGCGTGTACTGGCAGGCAGAGGACGACCAGGGCAATGAGTACCCCAGCTATCACCAGTGGTCTGTCTTTGGACGTTTGGGAACTCAGCGGGAGCAGATAGTGTACGACCTGGCCTGGGATCGCTCCGGTCTGGGCTGGACGGGGGAGGTCCAGGTGGCGGCCGTCCCCCAGGACGCCCAGTGGGTGCGCCTCACTCTGGACATCGGGGAGAAACCCATCACCGTTTTGCTGGAGCGGGAGGAGGGGACATGATGGACCGCAAAAAAAGAAAGCCGCTGAGCCGGGGCGGAAAAACCGTCCGCAACCTTCTCTTGGCAGCCTTGGCGGGGTTCCTGGTGTGGATCAACGCGGGTGCGCCCCTGCCGCCGGAGCAGGAATTTCAACGGCTGGTCCAAACAAATTTTTTGGAGGACGAGGTCCAATTCCTGGGGGATTTTGAGACGAGCGGCCTCCACTGGGGCGCGGGACTGACGGACCAATGGCTGGTGCTGGGGGCGCTGGACCGCGGCCGGATGGAGCTGTGGCCCAGGGAGGGGGACAGCCCGGTGGTGGCTCCGGCGCCGGATGACTTCGCCAGGTGGTCGGAAATTGCCTTCGTAGCGGCTGACGCCCCGGAGGGGACGGCTTCTGCCCAGCTCACGATCGACCTCTCCTGCTGGTACACCCACACCGGCACAGCGACCAACGGCACCTGGTCCTATTGGGCTTCGGAGGATCAGGACTGGGGTGGCCTCACTCCCACCTACTGGGAGAACACCTATACTCTGGAGGGGGAACCTCTAGGAGACGGGGCCTTCCTATTTTATCTGCCGGAGCTGGACCCCCTGGATACGAGAGACATTGAGCTTTTGGTCCGGAGCTATCTGGCGGACTGGGACCTCTATCTCAGTCAAGTGTATCAGGAAAACCCCAACTGGCGGTCCGCCGCCTGCACCCTGTCGGCGGTATTCTATGACCGGGCGGGGAATGAGTTGGGCCGGGCGGAACTGACGGACGTTGGCGGCGGCGCGTAGGGGCGCACAGCGCCCGCCCATCTGCGGAACGAGTTCAGAACATGCGGACGGCCAAAGGCCGCCCCTGCAAGGGAGGTGGGCCGCCGAGGGCGGCGGCCCCTACATACCGCGCCAAACAATTTTCCATACCTGAAGGGGCGGGTGCCCTCGCCCGCCAATCTCCCGGAAAGGAGGCATTCTCCATGGAACCCAACAAAACGACAGTCTCCGCTGAGACCTGGCTGGACACGGCGGTGGGGAAGATCCGCTTCAAGCCGGACCGGAAGCAGGTGCGGAAGGAGCTGGAGGAGCACATAGAGGACAAGGCCTTCGACCTGCTGCGGTTTTTCCCCGACCTGATGCCCTCCCAGGCCTGGGACCGGGCGGCCAACGAGATGGGCGACCCGGAGGAGCTGTCCTGGGAGCTGGGGCAGCTCTACCGCCCCTGGCTGGGGTACGCCTGGCGGGCCAGCCAGATCGTGCTGGCGGCGGTCCTGCTGGGGCTGGGGCTGTACCTGGCGGGGTGGGTCCGGGACCTGGACCAGTGGCGGCGCTATGAGCTCCCCCGGCTGGAGGAGGGCGTGCCCTTTGCCTCGGAGCCGGTCACTGTGGGGGTCTACACCCTGTGGGCCGAGGGGCGCTGGCTGCCGGAGAGCGCCGGGGGGTATGCGCCTCTGGCGGAGGGCGCCGGGACCCTGTATCTGGTCTGGCATGCGGAGAGCACCCGCTTCTGGGAGCGGCCTTCCACCTGCTACTACTGGCGGGGGGAGGACGATTTGGGGAACCGGTACGGCCGCTATGACGGGGGGCTCTTTCTCGTCACCGGACAGAATCTGGACCCGGAGGTCCCGCCTCTGCAGGTGGTCACCGCCCTGAGCTGGGACGGGGTGTGGCCCAGCTGGGCGGGGGAGCAGACCGTGTGGCTGGTGCCGGAGGAGGCCCGGTGGGTGGAGCTGACCATGGACTTGGGGGACGAGCCGGTGACCGTCCGGCTGGAGCGGAAGGAGGGAGCGGCGTGAACAGGGGCAGACGAATTTGGAGGACGGCGCGGAACCTGCTGTGCGCCCTGCTGGCGGGGGCGGCGCTTCTGCTGCTGGCCGCGGGCGGCCCGCCCGTCTCCCGGGAGGAGGCCTTCCGGCGGCTCCAGCGGGAGCAGTTCTTCCGGCCCTACGCCCAGTACCAGGGGACCGTCACCGTGGGGGACCGGGACTGGGGCGTGGGGCTGACGGACCGGTGGCTGCTGTTGGGAGACATGGAACGCTGCCATTTGTACCCCTGGCGCCGGCAGGGGAACGGGGCGGTAGCGGCCCCGGTGGACTGCCAGGACCGGGAGACCGGGGCCGTCTGCTTCCTGGCCGCCGGGGCCCCGGAGGGGACCGCCTCCGCCCGGCTGGAGCTGTCCCTGAACTGCTGGTATGCGGTTCGGGCATCTGCTCTGCCGGAGGACCCCGGCCGCCTGGAGATCTTTGCCGCGGCGGAGGGTGGCGTCTGGCGGCCCGGCGAGGAGCCCGCCTTCTGGACGAAAACCTATACTCTGGAGGGGGAGCCCCTGGAGCCGGGGGCCTTCGCCTTTTGGCTGACGCCGGAGGGGACGGACCCGGTGGAGGAGAGGGCCCTGGGGGCGGCCTGTACCTGGAGGCTCTACTGGTGGGAGGAGTACCGGGAAAACCCCGACCTGCAGCCGGTCCGCTGTACCGCCGTGGCGGTATTCTATGACCGGGCGGGGAATGAGCTGGACCGGGCGGAGCTGACGGATATCCAGGGCGGCGTGTAGGGGCGCGCCGCGCCCGCCCATCTGCGGAACAAGTTCAGAACATGCGGGCGGCCAAGGGCCGCCCCTACTTTCTCCGTTTGAGCCGCCGGAGCACCCGCTCCTCAATCTGGTCGCCGTACTTCATGCCCAGGAGGAACAGGGCCAGGCCGAATACCCCGATGAGGACCATCCCCCACCAGGGCAGGGCGAAGGTGGCGCCCCCCAGGGCGCTGGCAAACAGAAGGCCCCAGGGGCGGGTGAGCAGGACGATGACCGCGAAGCGCCCCAGGGGAATCTTGGTCAGCCCCGCCAGAATGCACAGCACGTCGTCAGGGAAAAAGGGAAAGAGAAAGGCCAGGATCAGGAAGACGTCGGTCTTGGCCTGAATTACCTCCCGGTATTTCTCCGAGATCTTCCGGTCCACCAGGCGGTTGACTGCCTCCCGCCCCAGCCCCCGGGCCAGGGTGAACACCAGCACCGACCCCAGGGCCACGGCGGCGAAGGTCATCAGAAAGGCGGGCCAGGT
>CASEKM010000030.1 GCA_949288405.1 uncultured bacterium
GTCCAGTCCAGGGTGATGTTGGAGAAGGGGGCCTGGGTGCCCCAGCGGCTGGGGGTGTTCACCCCGTAGACGAAGCACTGGATGCACTGCTTGACCTCCTTCTGGCTCAGGTTGTCCACCTTGACAAAGGGGGCCAGATAGGTGTCGAAGGAGGAGAAGGCCTGGGCCCCGGCCCACTCGTTCTGCATGATGCCCAGGAAGTTGACCATCTGGTTGCACAGGGTGGACAGGTGCTTGGCGGGGGCGGAGGTGATCTTTCCGGGGATGCCCCCCAGCCCCTCCTGGATGAGCTGCTTCAGGGACCAGCCGGCGCAGTAGCCGGTGAGCATGGACAGGTCGTGGAGGTGGATCTCCGCGTTGCGGTGGGCGTCGGCGATCTCCTGGTCATAAATCTCGCTGAGCCAGTAGTTGGCGGTGATGGCCCCGGAGTTGGACAGGATCAGGCCGCCCACCGAGTAGGTGACGGTGGAGTTCTCCTTCACCCGCCAGTCGTTGATCTGCAGGTAGTTGTCCACCAGGTCCTTGTAGTTGAGCAGGGTGGAGTTCAGGTTGCGCACCTTCTCCCGCTGCTTGCGGTAGAGGATATAGGCCTTGGCCACATCGGCGTAGCCCGCCTCGGACAGCACCGTCTCCACGCTGTCCTGGATGTCCTCCACGGCGATGCGGCCGTCCTTGATCTTGGGTTCGAAGTCGGCGGTCACCCGCAGGGCCAGCAGGTCGATGACGCTGGGGTGGAACTGCTTGTCCAGGGCCTGAAAGGCCTTGGTGATGGCGGCGCTGATCTTTCCGATCTCAAATTTTGCAGCGGTACCGTCCCGCTTTGTTACCTGGTACATACAAAACATCCTCTCTTCCTATTTTATCGGGGAAACGGCCCGGCATTCTCAGGGCCGCAAAAGGCGTGCCTATACTATAGCACCTGCACCTGGATTCGTCAATATATAGAGTGCGTAGAAAAACTAAAAACACAATATATTGTTATCAGCGAAAGAGAGGGAAAAAGTTCCGATTTTCTTCCCGCCCCCGGGAGGGAAAAGTTCAGGGGAAGTCCTGGGCCGCAAGGGCTGGGGCGGGATCAGAAATTTTCCCTGACCGGAACAAAAAACCGCCGGGACCCGCCGGTCTTGTCCCCAGAGAGAAAACGTGATAAAATAATGCAGCTTATCCGCGGGGGCCAGGGGACCGTTTCCCTTTTGCCGCAGGGACGCGTCCGGGAGGACGCGCCCTACGGGATGCAGAAACCTCCACGGGCGGCGGGGGCAAGCCCCCGCCCTACAGAACAGCCTCAAACACGGAAAGCGGGCGGCCACATGGGACCACCCCTACGGCGTTTCACAGAGGGTGTATAGCCACCTTCTCACTTAGGGGGAAGGCTTGGCGGGCGCACAATGTGCGCCCCTACGGCGATATACGTACCGTAAGCGTTGGCTGGACAAAGCCAGGCGCGAGAGTGGAACCGAACCAGCGGCAATTTTTGCAAACCCAGGGCCCAGTGGCCCGGCGGGAATTTAGAGCGTCACTCAAATTTTGCGCGCCGGAACTAACATGTAACCTCTCAGGAGAACGCTCCTCGTAACGGGGGACCGGGGCCGACTCCCCCTGTCAGGGGGAGATGTCGCGAAGCGACAGAAGGGGTAGGGTGGGCGAATATGGGCACGTGAGTGCCCATCTTGAGCCGTCCCCCGGCGATCCTTTGGTGACTTTCCCATCGCTGGGAAAGTCACTCGCCGCCCGCAGGCGGCGAAATCCCCCGCGCAAAAGTATTTGGTAATTTGATAAAAAGAGGAATCCCAATGATTCGATACGACGCAGGACAATATGATATTGCAGTCATCGGCGCGGGCCACTAAGGGACCCGGCGAAGCCGGGACGCGCATTGCGCGTACAAGCGTTTTCGCGCAGCGAAAACCTTGGCGGAGGCGGAATTTACTTCCGCCGAGCATAAAAAATCTACGGGCCCCCGCGGGGCCCGCCGGCAGCATATGGAGAAACATCAGATGATTTGTTACGACGCAGGACAATATGATATTGCAGTCATCGGCGCGGGCCACGCGGGCATTGAGGCCGCTCTCGCCGCCGCCCGCATGGGGATGAAGACCCTGTGCTTCACCGTCAACCTGGACGCGGTGGGCAACATGCCCTGCAACCCGGCCATTGGGGGCACGGGCAAGGGCCACCTGGTGCGGGAGCTGGACGCCCTGGGGGGCGAGATGGGCAGGGCCGCCGACCGGGCCTGCATCCAGTACCGGATGCTCAACCGGGGGAAGGGCCCGGCGGTCTGGTCTCTCCGGGCCCAGGCGGACCGGCGGGAGTACCAGAAGGTGATGAAGCACACCCTGGAGCTCCAGGAGAACCTGTGGGTGAAGCAGGCGGAGGTGGTGGAGGTCCTCACAGAAAACGGGGCCGTCTCCGGGGTGGTGACCCACACCGGGGCCGCCTACCGGGTGAAGGCCGCCGTCATTGCCACCGGCACCTACCTGGGGGGCCGGACCATTGTGGGCGAGGTGGTGCGGGACTCCGGCCCCGACGGCCTGTTTGCCGCCCTGCCCCTGACGGAGTGCCTGGTGAAGCTGGGGCTGTCCATCCGCCGGTTCAAGACGGGGACTCCCCCCAGAGTGAACCGCCGCTCAGTGGATTTTTCCAAAATGCAGCTCCAGACGGGGGACGAGGACGCCCAGCCCTTCTCCTTCTCCACCAGGGAGCGCCCTCAAAATCAGGCGGTGTGCTACCTCACCTACACCAACGAGGCCACCCACGACATCATCCGGGCCAACCTGGACCGCTCCCCCCTGTACGACGGCACCATCGAAGGGGTGGGCCCCCGGTACTGCCCCTCCATCGAGACCAAGGTGGTCCGCTTCCCCCACAAGGAGCGCCACCAGCTGTTCATCGAGCCCATGGGCCTGGACACCGAGGAGCTGTACATCCAGGGCTTCTCCTCCTCCCTCCCCGAGGAGGTGCAGCTGGAGATGCTCCACACCATCCCCGGCCTGGAGCGGGCGGAGATGACCCGGTGCGCCTACGCCATCGAGTACGACTGCGTGGACCCCACCCAGCTGGAGCCCACCCTGGAGACCAAGGTGGTCTCCGGCCTGTACGGGGCCGGGCAGTTCAACGGCTCCTCCGGCTATGAGGAGGCCGCCGTCCAGGGGTTTGTGGCCGGGGTGAACGCCGCATTGAAGATCCGGGGGGAGGAGCCCCTAATCCTCCGCCGGGACCAGGGGTACATCGGGGTGCTCATCGACGACCTGGTCACCAAGGGCACCAATGAGCCCTACCGGATGATGACCTCCCGCACCGAGTACCGCCTGCTCCACCGGCAGGACAACGCCGACCAGCGGCTCACCGCCATCGGGTGCCGGCTGGGTCTGGTGCCCCGGGAGCAACTGGAGGCGGTGGAGGCCAAGTACGCCGCCGTGGACCGGGAGTGCAGGCGTCTGGAGCACACCGGCGCCGCCCCCAGCCCTGAGCTGGACGCCTTTTTGAGCGGGTACGGGGAGGCGCCTGTGTCCAACGGGGCCCGGCTGGCCGACCTGCTCCGCCGCCCCCCCGTCACCTATGACGCTCTGGCCCCCTTCGACCCGGACCGGCCGGACCTCCCCGCCCCTGTGCGGGAGGCGGTGGAGATCGCCATCAAGTACCAGGGCTATATTGAGCGCCAGTTGCGGCAGGTGGAGGAGATGAGGCGGCTGGAGGGCCACGCGCTCCCCTCCGGTCTGGATTACGAGGGGATCCAGGGCCTGCGCCTGGAGGCCAGGCAGAAGCTCCAGGCCATCCGCCCCCACAACCTGGGACAGGCCAGCCGGGTGTCCGGGGTCTCCCCGGCGGACGTGGCGGTGCTGATGGTGTATTTGAAGCAGCGGGGGGACAGGTGACCTCCCGTACCCACGGCGGATGCGATGCAGCACGAAAAATACCCCGCCGGACCGATCCAGGTCCGGCGGGGTACTTGTATGTTTATCAGTTCTGCACGGGGCTGGGGGCCAGATAGTCGCCCATCACATAGCCCTCTTCGAAATTGCCGCCGCCGGTGGCGTACCGGATGTGGTACCAGCCGTTTCCGGCGTCTCCCAGCACAGTGACGGTGGCGCCGTCCTGTGTGCTGGCCTGGACGGTGTAGTCGGTGCCCGGGCCGGAGCGGATGTTCAGGCCGCCGGTGGCCCCGGTGATGACCGCGTCGGTATTGGGGGCCAGGGCGCCGCCGGTCTGGCCGCCGGTGGAGGCCCCGCCGCTGGGCACGATGTCCTCTCCGGTGCCGTCGCCGGTGCAGGTCACGGTACAGGTGGCCGTCTGGCCGCCGGCGGAGGCGGTGATGGTGACGGACACCTGATTGCTGCCCTTGTACACGTTGGCGATGTTGCCGTACTCATCCACGGTGGCGATGTCCGGGTCGCTGCTGGTCCAGGTCACAGTGACCTGGGCGTCCGAGGGGGTGGGGGCGGCGGTGAGCTGGAAGGGCTCGCCGGCCTCCAGGGTGACCTCCGTGCGGCTGAGGGTGAGGGCCTCCAGGGTGACGGTCTCCACCGGTGTGGAGGTGCTGCCCGGCTGGCTGGTGCCGGACCCCTCGGCGGGCTTGCCGCCGAACAGCAGGGGGGACAGGGTGGTGATGACGATAACGATAGCGGCAATGATCAGGACCAGAGAGATCACCAGTCCGGCCACCTGCAGGGGGTTGGGCTGCCGCCCGCTCCGGCTGGACCGGGTCCCCCCGGCCACCCGCCGTCCGCCGCCCACCGGGGGATAGCTGCGGCTGCTGGGCCGCTCGTCGCAGAAGGGGCAGCGCTTATATGTGGTGGAATATTCTTCTCCGCAGTTCTCACACCGGATCACATCGGTGTTTCGGCGGGGGGGTGCTTTTTTTGTGGCCATAGGGACCTTCCTCCATCATCAGATTGGGATGGCAGAGCGCCGTTGTCCTGCGCTCTCAGGTTCCATTTTACAGGGAATTAACTGGCCCGTCAACGGGAAAAGCGGAAATAACAAATTTTTAACAAAATTATGTCAACTTTTGGCGGAGGGCAGGGCGGGACGCCTTGACCGGGCCCCCACTTTATTTTATAATGGGAGGCAGCCGCGGAGCGCCGCGCCCCCACAGCGGGACCGGCCCTCCGCCCACCGCCGCAGGAGAGGGGAGCGCACCGGATGAGCTCAGGAACCATGACCGCCGCCCAAGTCCATAAGCAGTACAGCGAGGCTGTCGCCGCCTTCCGGCAGTGGCTCCCGGAGGGAGGGCTACGCCAGGCCGTTCAGGGGGAGGCGGACCGCTACTTCCAGCGCTGCGCCCTGGGGGTGTGGCAGGCGGACAACGCCGCGGCCATCACCCCCGGCCATGTGGAGTTCTACAACGCCATCTATTCCGGGGGAAATCTGTCCTCCGCCGCCCTGTACTGGGAGGTGGCCTCGGGAGTGGCCAACTACAGCGGGTTTCAGCCCCCGGTGTTCTTCCGGGCTCTGCGGGACTATGACCTGCTCCACCACACCTCCCTGGCCCGGCGGTTTGCGGATCAGCTGACCCTGATCCTGCTGCTGTTCGCGGCGGTGGACGGGGTGGTCAGCGAGGCGGAGGCGGGCTTTGTGAACGCCTGCTCCGACACCCTGCTGGAGCTGTGCGACCGGGACGGCCTGTCCGGGGACCGGCCCGCCCTGAAGGCGGATGAATTTGTCACCAAAACGCCCGGCGGGGAGAAGACCGGGGAGAACCCCTCACCCCGGGAGGCCCCCCAGGTCCAGGAGGAGGCCGGGGAGCCCGAGCCCACTCTGGAGGAGCTGTTGGCCGAGCTGGACGGCCTGTGCGGCCTGAAGAAGGTGAAGGAGGACGTGAAGAGCCTCATCAACCTGGTGAAGGTGCGCAGGCTCCGGGAGGAGGCGGACCTGCCCGCCCCCCCCATGTCCCTGCACCTGGTGTTTTTAGGAAACCCGGGCACCGGCAAGACCACGGTGGCCCGTCTGCTGGCGAAAATTTACCACGCCATCGGGGTGCTGCCCAAGGGTCAGCTGGTGGAGGTGGACCGGTCCGGCCTGGTGGCCGGCTTTGTGGGACAGACCGCCCTGAAGACCAGCGAGGTGGTGCAGAAGGCCATCGGCGGGGTGCTGTTCATCGACGAGGCCTACGCCCTGGTGAGCGCCGAGAGCGCCAACGACTTCGGCCGCGAGGCCGTCGAGGTGCTGCTGAAGAACATGGAGGACCACCGAAAGGACCTGATCGTCATTGTGGCGGGCTACTCCAAGCCCATGGAGCGCTTTCTCCACTCCAACCCGGGGCTGGAGTCCCGGTTCAATAAATACTTTTACTTCGAGGACTACACCGGGGAGGAGCTCTTCGCCATCTTCCGGTCCATGTGCGAGAAGAACGGCTACACCCTGTCCCCCGAGGGGGCGGAGCGGATGAAGAAGGACCTGCTGGAGCTGTACAGCCACCGGGACGAGAACTTCGGCAATGCCCGGGACGTGCGCAACCGCTTCGAGCAGGCGGTGGCCCGCCAGTCCGACCGGGTGGCCCGGCTGGACGCCCCCACCCGGGAGCAGCTGATGGAGCTCCTCCCGGAGGATCTGACCGGGCCCGACGCCCCGAAAGAAGATTAGGATTTGTTATGAAGATTGCATTTTATACCCTTGGTTGTAAGGTCAACCAGTACGAGACCCAGGCCCTGGAGCAGCTGGCCGTCCAGCGGGGCCACGCCCTGGTCCCCTTTGAGGGAGAGGCGGACGCCTATGTGATCAACACCTGCACCGTCACGGCGGTGAGCGACCGGAAGTCCCGGCAGGTGATCCGCCGGGCCAGAAAGGCCGCCCCCGACGCGGTGATCGCCGTGTGCGGCTGTTACCCCCAGACCCACCCGGAGGACGTGGAACAGCTGGGGGTGGACCTGATCTCCGGCACCGGGGACCGCACCGGCTTTGTGGACCTGCTGGAGCGGGAGTGGCGGGAGCGGCAGCCCATCACCGCCCTGGACGACGCCTTCCAGCGGCGGGCGTTTGAGTCCCTGCCCGCCGGGGGGCTGGAGGGCCGCACTCGGGCCATGCTGAAGATCCAGGACGGCTGCGTCAACTTCTGCTCCTACTGCATCATCCCCTATGCCCGGGGCCGCATCCGCTCCCTCCCGCTGGACGGCTGTGTCCGCCAGGCGGTGGAGCTGGAGCGGGAGGGGTATCGGGAGATCGTCCTCACCGGCATTGAGATCTCCTCCTGGGGACAGGACCTGGAGGGGAAGCCGGAGCTCATCTCCGCCATCGAGGCCATCTGTCAGGCCCTCTCCCCTGACACCCGGGTGCGGCTGGGCTCTCTGGAGCCCCGGACCATCACCCCGGACTTCTGCGCCCGGGCGGCCGGGCTGGGGAACCTGTGCCCCCATTTCCACCTGTCCATGCAGTCGGGGTGCGACGCCGTGCTGGCCCGGATGAACCGAAAATATGATTCCGCCCGGTATTATGAGAGCGTGAAATTACTCCGGGAGGCCTATGACCGGCCGGGGATCACCACCGATCTCATTGTGGGCTTCCCGGGCGAGACGGAGGAAGAGTTCCAGGAGACCCTGGCGTTCATTCAGAAGTGCGCCTTCTCCGCCATGCACATCTTCCCCTACTCCAAGCGGCCTGGCACCCCGGCGGCCAAAATGCCGGGGCAGGTGCCCAGGGCGGTGAAGGAGGAGCGGGCCCGCCGGGCCGCCGGGATCGCCCGCGCCATGCAGGAGGCCTATCTGGACTCCTTTGTGGGGGAGACCGTCCCCGTCCTCTTTGAGGAGGAGCGGGAGGGGCTGTGGCGCGGCCACACCACCCGGTACTGTGAAGTGACGGCCCCTTCGGCCCAGCCGCTCCACAACCAGCTGCGGTCTGTGCGCATCACCGGCCGGACCGGAGCCGCGCTTCAGGGGGCGGTCCTATGAGTCAGATCCGCCGGGTCCACTGCGGCGATGTGAACTGCTATCTGGTCCAGGGGGAGCAGGGGGCCCTGCTGGTGGACACAGGCCGGGCCGGGTACGGAGAGAAGCTGCTCCCCCTGTGCCGCCAGTGGGATGTGCGGCTCATCGTCCTCACCCACGGCCACCTGGACCACGTCCAGAACGCCGCCTTTCTGGCCCGGGAGCTGGAGGTGCCCATCGCCATGCACCGGGCCGACACGGCGCTGCTGGAGGACAGCGAGGCCCAGCCCATGCAGGCCCACCGGCGCCTGGGGCGGCTGCTCCGGGGCCTGTCCCGTCGGGGGTTCCGGGATACCCTCCTGCCCCCCTTCCAGCCCGACCTGTTTCTGGAGGATGGGGACGACCTGTCCCACTTCGGGGTGAACGCGCAGGTGGTGGGCCTCCCCGGCCACACGGCTGGGTCCATCGGCCTGCGCACCGAGGACGGGGCCCTGTTGGTGGGAGACGCCATGTTCCGGCTGATCTCCGCCGGGCCCGCCATCCTCTACGCCGACCGGCGGCAGATGGAGGACAGCGTGGCCAAGATCTGGGCCCTCCACCCCACCGCCCTCTACTTCGGCCACGGGCGGCCCGCCCAGGGGTTGTAAAAACAGAAAAAACCGATTATACTACTAAGCGAGTTGAAGCTGAATGCGGGAGGAGGTGACCCCATGACGCGCGCAGAATTTGACGCCATCTTTGAGAAGTGCAAGAAGAAATATTTGCCCACCAACCAGGCGGAGATCCAGAAAAAGCTGGGCCAGTTTGCCGACAAGGACGGAAAGGTGTCCGCCCAGGCCCTGGCCATCTTCTCCTTTATTGAGACGGTCCAGTATACCAACGACATGCTGTACGCCGTGCTGTCCGAAGCCCTGGACGTGGAAGATTGACTGTCCGCGCCGCCCTCTGAACGGACGGCGCTGTTATTGCATCCTTTTCCCGTCTATCACATGTGGGCTGATTGGGACAAAAATCCGGCAGCCGAAAAAATGACGAAGCTATGCAGCCGGCATATTGTTTATGACCGGCTTCCATGTTAAAATAATCCTATCACTCTTGCAGAGAAAGGAGAATTTTTATGCATTATTTTGGCGAACTGGAATTGGCGGTCCACGGCAAAGCGGAGACTTTACAGAACATTCCGTTTGAGGAAATCACCGAAGCTGCCTTGGAAGCGCGCCAAAAGGCGTGGAATTATCCTGGTGACGTGGAGCACAATTTGGAGAAATTTCTTCATAAGATGAAGTCCGAGGTAAAACGGGTTCTCCAGGACCCGTCGGAGGATGGAATAGAAGTCTTCTACCTCCAGACAGAGTTTGACGGCGCCCCCATTGAGATGGACTGTCTGGAACTGCTGATGCGCCGGTATCCGGAGTTGGAGGCGGCTGTGGTAGCCAACGTGGAATTCGACACCGCCGATCCTTCCGGCACAGAGTGGTTTACCTTCTACTCTCCTGCTGGGTCAGAGCAGCTGAGCGGTTCCCTCCCTTTTAACGGGTTTGGGGAGCCGGTGCGGCCCAGCCATCTCTCTGTCCGCGCCCTGGACGGGACAGTTTATGCGTTCTCGCTCCAGGGGCTGGCTGAATTGCTGGCCCAGAGCGATCCGGAGTACGGCCAGGACCACGACGAGGAAGTCATTGAGGACTATAAGATTGAGTTGTCCTACTCCCCCGATTTCCCCGGTATCTCTCTGAATTTGATTCGCACTCCAGACGGCCAGTGGGGTATTGTGGAGGACGATTTGGAGGATCTTGAGGACTGTGAGGCTGTGGAAGTGGACGGTCAAGTCTACTACTGCGGCAGCGACGGCAGCGACTACTTCTGTGGCTGGGATTGGAACTGGTCTGCCGTCCAGGATGACTGGGGATTTCCTCCGGAAGCGGACTGGATTCCTTTCGACCTGGAAAACAACGACTTTTCCTCCGACAAGGAGTAGTAATCCCGCGTTGGAAAATGGATGAGCGCCAAAGACGCTCATCCATTTTTTGTATAAAGAAAACCACTCGCTAGGCGAGTGGTTCCAAAGAAGCCTAATGGCGATGAAGTAGACAGAAAAACTCCCTTTGCTTTAGAGTAAAGGTG
>CASEKM010000031.1 GCA_949288405.1 uncultured bacterium
CCCCGGAACATGGCCCCCCGGCCCACGATGGTCTCCCCGATGATCAGGCAGGCCAGGCCGATGACCACGATGCCGGTGCCGCTGTTGATGTCGGCGCTCTTCTGGGCCTGCCCCACCACCGCCCCGGACAGGCCGGTGAGGGCGTTGGCGATGCACAGCCCCACGGTGATGGTAAAGTTGGGGTTGATGGAGGAGGCCCGCACCATGTCCGCGTTGTCCCCGGTGGCCCGGATGCTGAGACCCAGGCGGGTGCCCAGGAACAGCACCAGCAGCACCCCCGCCGTCACGGTGATGGCGGCGGACAGGAGGATGTCCCCCCAGTCCCCGCCGATGCCGGTCTGGCCGAACAGGGAGAAGATGGTGTCCTGCTTCAGCAGGGACTGGTTGGCCTTCCAGCCCATGGCCATCAGGTTGACGGTGTACAGGCCCGTGTTGGTGACGATGCCGGCCAGGATGGCGGGCACCCCCAGCTTGGTCTGGAGGAAGGCGGTGATAAATCCGGCGCAGGCCCCCGCCAGCATGGCGGCGGGGATGGCCAGGAAGGGGTGGCCGGCGGCGGTGACGGACACCGACACGGCGCAGCCCAGGATGAAGCAGCCGTCAGTGGTCAGGTCGGCGATGTCCAGCACCCGGAAGCTGAGGAACAGGGCCATCGCCACCAGGGCGTACTGGAAGCCCAGCTCCAGGGCGGTCTGGGTCACAAAAAGCATAAGCGGTACGCGCTCCTTTCGGACAAAAATAAGGTGAGACGGACGGACAGGCCGGAATCCGTCTCCGCGCTCTCCGGCCTCCCCCGCAGGGGGGAGGCGTCCCAGTGCGCACACTGGGACGGAAGGGGGGCTTTATTGGGAGGACTCCCTCTGGGCCCCCCTCAGTCACGGCTTACGCCGTGACAGCTCCCCCGCAAGGGGCAGTGTCATTTCGTGAGAGGCACCCACCCACTGGCCCCCTTGTGAAAGGCCGACTCCCCCTATCAGGGGGAGATGTCGCGCAGCAACAGAGGGGGTAGGGGGGCTCCCGGCGAAGCCGGGTGGGGGATTCCGTTGAACAAAAAAGTTTCCGAGATTCGGAATCCCTCCACCGCCTTCGGCGGTCCCCCTCCCTTTCACAAGGGAGGCTTTTGTGCAGAGCCCTTAACTGAATGACATTGCGCAAGGGGGGAGCTGTTTTGCGCCGTTTGATTTCAGTGAGGAAGCCTCAGTCCTGGGTGGTGGTTACGGGGACCAGGTTCTCGGCCATACCCTCGAAGACGGAGTAGTCGATGCCCAGGGCTTCGGCGGTCTCGGAGTTCACGGTGATGGTGTCGCCGGGGAGCTGGTAGTAGTCCTCCATGGCGTCCATGCCCTGGGTGATGGCCTGATAGGCCAGGTCGGCGGTCTCAAAGCCCAGGTTGGTGTAGTTCACGCCGCAGGCGGCGAAGGCGCCGTTGCGGGCGAAGGAGTCGGCCCCGGTGTAGTGGGGGATGCCGGCGTCGATGAAGTCCTCATAGATGGCCAGCTCGGCGGCCATGATGATGTTGTCGGTGGGGGTGAACACCGCGTCCACGCCCTCGGCGATGAGGGAGCTGGCGGCGGCGATGACCTCGTCGTTGGTGTTGGCAGTGGCCTCGGCGTAGGCGATGCCCTTGCCGTCCAGGTACTCCTTGGCCTCGGCGATGGGCACCTCGGAGTTGGGCTCAGACAGGGAGTACAGCAGGCCCACCTTCTCCACGTCCGGGTTCTGGGCCAGCATCATGTCCAGGATCATCCCGGTGTCCAGGGCGTCGCTGGTGCCGGTGACATAGTCGATGCCGGTGAGGTCGGCGGTCTCCGGGTAAGAGATGGCGGCAAAGACCACGGGGGTCTGGCTGTCGGCGGCGGAGACGGCGGACACCTGGGCGGCCACGGTGGCGATGGGGATGATGGCGTCCACCCCGTCGGCCACGGCCTGGTCGGCCAGCTGGCGGAGAATGGACTGGTCCCCCTGGCCGGAGGTGACCTCGCATTCAATGGTAATCCCCTCCTCCGCCTCGATCTCGTCGATGCGGGCCGCGATGGCGTTGGCGATCTCGTCCAGGGAGGCGTGGTCCATCTGCTTGATGACGGCCACCTTATAGCTCTCGCCGCCGGAGGCGCTGCCGGAGCCGGAGCCGGAGGCCGGTGCGGAGCCGGCGCTGGATGTGTCGCCGCCGCAGGCGGCCAGGGACAGGGCCATGGTCAGAGACACAGAGGCGGCCAGGAACTTCTTCATGGTGTTGGTTTTCATAATGCTTACCTCCATAGTGTGCCCGGTTTGGGCCGGATTTTGTTTGGGTGGGCGATGGAGGGGCCGCTGCCACACGGCCTTGCTTTTGGAGTATAAAAAAACAGCCCCTTATCCCCCATGGGACAAGAGCTGTACTCCTGCGATACCACCCAAATTGACGTTTTCACGTCCGCTCGCTTCACGCGCCATCACGCGTGCCCGATGGATAACGGGTGGGTCCCCGTCGGCATCTACTTGGTCGCCCGTTCAAGCCGCCCTCGAAAGTCCATTCACTCGGCCGCGCCCCGCCCTGATCCCACCACCCAGGGCTCTCTGCAGGTTTGCCGCACCGGCTACTCTTCTTTCTCACAGGTTTCATGCTGTTTGGTTGTTGGGGCTATTATAGACGGCTCCCCGCCGGTTTGTCAAGAGTCAATTTTATTTTTCCAGAGAAAGGGCGCTCCCCCCAGGGGAACGCGCCCTTTCCCATTTCCATGCTGAAACGGAATCAATTCGTCCTGTGGCGGGGCCCCGGCGAAGGGGCGGTCACCGTTGGGCCACCGCCTCCGCAACCCGGATACCGTCTACCGCCGCGGATACGATCCCGCCCGCGTACCCCGCCCCTTCGCCGCAGGGGTACAGGCCCCGGAGGGGGGACTGAAGGGTCTCGTCCCGGAGGATCCGCACCGGCGAGGAGGACCGGGTCTCCACCCCGGTGAGCACCCCGTCGGGGCAGGCAAAGCCCCGGAGCTTCCGGTCCATGAGAGGCAGGGCCCCCCGCAGGGTCTCCGTGACATACTCCGGCAGGCACTGGTCCAGCTGGGTCCAGGCGACGCCCGGGCGGTAGGTGGGCAGGATGCGCCCCGGCCCCTGGGAGGGGACGCGGCTCAGAAAGTCCTCCACCCGCTGGGCGGGGGCGGAGTAGTCCCCTCCCCCCAGCTGAAAGGCGGCGCGCTCCCACTGCTCCTGGAAGCGCACCCCGGCCAGGGGGTCGGAGCCGAAGGCCAGAAAATCCTCCGGCCCCACCCCCACCAGGAAGCCGCCGTTGATGTTCTTCCCGTCCCGGGCCCGGTAGCTCATGCCGTTGGTCACCACCTGACCGTGGGCGGAGGCGGCGGCCACCACCTGTCCCCCGGGACACACGCAGAAGGTGAAGGCCGACCGGCCGGTGGGCAGGTGGCAGGCCAGCTTGTAGTCCGAGGGGGGCAGCTTGTCCCAGGCGGGGCCGTACTGGGCCTGGGAGACCGCCCGCTGGTCCTGCTCGATGCGCACGCCCACGGCGAAGGGCTTCCGCTCCATGGGCACGCCCATCTCCCAGAGCATCTGAAAGGTGTCCCGGGCGGAGTGGCCGGGGGCCAGCACCAGGGCGTCACAGGGGATGAGACTGGGCCCCTGGGGGCCCTCCGCCCGCAGGCCGGTCAGGGCGCCGCCGTCTGTGACCAGCCCGGTGAGCTTCGTCCCAAAGCGCACGTCGCACCCCAGGGAGATCAGCTCCAGGCGGATGTGCTTCACCACCTGCCTTAAAATGTCGGTGCCGATGTGGGGCTTGTGGGACCACTTCACGTCCTCCGGGGCCCCGGCCTCCACCAGGGCGTCCAGCACCGCCGAGATGCGGGGGTCGTGGGTGCCGGTGGTCAGCTTTCCGTCGGAGAAGGTGCCCGCGCCCCCCTCCCCAAACTGGACGTTGGAAGCGGGGTCCAGGGGACCTCCCCCCCAGAAGCCCTCCACCTGGGCGGTGCGGGCGTCCACATCCTGCCCCCGCTCCAAAATCACGCTGGGGATGCCGTTCCGAGCCAGGAACAGGGCGGCGAACAGCCCCGCCGGGCCCATACCCACCACCACCGGCATGCGGGGGGAGCGCCGCTTCACCGGCGGGAACCCATAGGCCTTAGGGGACACCAGGGAGACATTCCCCCTCCCCGCCCGGCGCACCGCCTGCTCCTCCCCGGTTTTCAGGGACACGTCCACGGTGTACACATAGTGCACGTCCTGCTTCTTCCGGGCGTCGATGGACTGGCGGACCAGCACCAGCTCCTCCAGCGCCCCGGGGCGCACCCCCAGGGCCTGGGCGGCCCGCTTTTGCAGCAGCTCCCGGCTCCCGTCCAGGGGCAGGGAAATATTTTGAATGCGTATCATCTCTTCATCACCACTTGTCAGTGTACCATAACAGGGCTATTTTGAAAAGGGCGGCGGGGCGCGCCGCTCCGCCGGGCACAGCTCCACCGCGGCGGTGGCCACCCGCTCCCGGAAGAGCCGGTCGTGCTCCACAAAGACCATGGTGGGCCGGTACTGGAGGATCAGCTCCTCCAGCTGGATCCGGGAGAACAGGTCGATATAGTTCAGCGGCTCGTCCCATACGTAGAGGTGGGCCTTTTGGCACAGGCTGGCCGCCAGCAGCACCTTCTTCTTCTGCCCCGCGCTGTAGCCGGACATGTCCCGCTCCAGCAGGGCCCGGGAGAAATCCAGCTTCCGCAGGACGGTGAAAAACTGGGTACGGTCCACCCCCTGAGCCCGGGCAAACTCCGCCGGAAGGCCGGACAGGTGGTCGGACCGCTGGGGCACATAGGAGATCACCAGCCCGGAGCCCCGGCGCACCAGTCCGGCGCTGGGGACCTCCTCCCCCATCAGCAGCCGGAGCAGGCTGGTCTTGCCGCTCCCGTTTCCCCCCAGGATGGCCAGCCGGTCCCCGGGCGCCACCTGAAGGGAGCAGGGGGCGCACACCGGCCGCCCGCCGAAGCAGACCGCCGCATCCCGCAGCTCCAGCAGGCGGCCCCCGGGATAGGTCATGGGGGACAGCTTCAGGCTGTCCGCCCGCTCCACGTCCTTCAGCAGGCCCCGCTTCTCCTCCAGGGCGCTCTCCTGCCGGGCGGCAATGGACTTGGAGCGCTTCATCATCTTGGCCGACTTGTGGCCCACAAATCCCCGGTCCACCTTCAAGCCGGAGTTGTCCCCCCGGTACTTGCTCTGCTCCACCCGGTCCGACCAGCCGGCGGTGCGGCGGGCCGCCCGCTCCAGGCGGCGGATCTCCCCCTGGAGCTTCTCATTTTGGGCCGCCTCCCTCCGGTCCCGGTTCTCCTTCTCCCCGTACCAGACGGAGAAGCTGCCCCGGATCAGCTCCTGCCCCGCCGGGTTCAGCGCCAGGGTGTGGTCGGTGCATCCGTCCAAAAAGGCCCGGTCGTGGGACACCAGCAGGAAGCCCCGGCGCAGCCCCCGCAGATAGTCCGCTGTCAGGGCCCGGCCCCTCTCGTCCAGGTGGTTGGTGGGCTCGTCGATCACCGGGTAGCCCTCCTCACAGCAGAACAGGGCGGCCAGCCTGGCCCGGGTCTGCTCCCCGCCGCTGAGGCTCTGGAAGGGGCGGTCCAGCAGCTCCTCCGCCAGCCCCAGCTTGCTCAGCTCCCGCAGGAGCTTCCACTGGTCCTCCGGCGGGATCTCCTCCAGCAGCACCTCCCGGGCCCTCCGGTCCGGCGCCGGGGCGGGCCTGGGAAAGTACACGGCCCGCTCCGGGCAGACCAGCTCCCCGCTCCCGGACAGCTCTCCGGCCAGCAGGCGCAGCAGCGTGGTCTTGCCCCGGCCGTTGCGCCCCACCAGGCCCAGCTTCCAGCTAGTATCCAGCTGTAGATTCAGGTCGTGAAATACCGGGGTATGGTCCCCGTCATAGGTAAAATCCAAGTGCCGGATCAAAATCTGTGACATCATCATGCCTCCTGTCAGAGAAATAAAATACCGCGAGCCTGGGACCTTCCCATGCTCACGGCACACCGGCAGGAGGCCCCGCGCCCACAGGGGCGCAGAGCCGCAGATCTATGGCCGACCGGAGGCGGGGCAGGCAGTTCCCGTTCGCGGCGGCATGACAAAGCCGGGGCCGTCTCCGGCCCCCGTTCTCCATCACGCCACATCAGCGAAGGGAATTGCGCATGCTCCCGCCTCCTGTTCTGCATCAAATTCGGGTCGATCATACCACAAAAGCGGACGCTCTGTCAACTGCTCCGCCCAAAGAGCCGCTCCTCCAGCTCCGGAGGCAGGCAGCGCAGGTCCTCCACCCAGCTGCGGCAGGCGGCCTGGACCTCCCGCTCCCGCCCGGCGTACAGGGGGTCCCGGACGCCCGCCACAAAGAAGCCCGCCGCCTGGGCGGCGGCGCAGTAGCCCGGGGAGTCCTCCAGCAGGATACACGCCTGGGGAGCGGTATGGAACCGCTCCGCCGCCCAGCGGTAGAGGGCGGGGTCCCCCTTCTCCAGCCCCGCGTTCTGGGTGAACACCAGCCCCTGGAACCAGTCCAGCACCCCGTGCCGGCCCAGGGCGGCCCGGCACAGCTCCGGGATGCAGGAGGTGAGCACCGCCATGGGCGTCCCCTCCTTCCGGCACCGCTCCAGCAGCGCCCGGGCCCCTGGCTTCAGCGCCAGCCGGCGGGAATAGGCCTCCCGGGCCATGTCCAGCCAGGCCGCCTGGATCTCCTCCGCCGTCTCCGGCAGGCCGAACCGCTCCCGGGTATAGCGGGCGGCGTCCGGGGCGCTGTGGTGGGTGACATACCAGGTGTAGTCCTCCGGCACGGGAGCGATCCCGTGCCGCCCCAGGAACGCCACGTCGATGTCCAGCCACACCCCGTTGGAGTCCAGCAGGGTGCCGTCCAAATCAAAGAATACCATGTCCATCCTCCTCCGGCCCCACCTCGCCGCACCAGAACCGCCAGGGGAACTCCGCCGCCTCCTGGGCGTAGTCGATGCCGATGCGCGTTCCCGTGTGGATGCGCTGCGGGGCGGGCCCCCGGCACACATACAGGGGCGGCCTGGTCAGGTCCAGTCCGTTCTCCGCTCTGGTAAGCGAAAGGCCTTTACACAGCTTTCCCGGTCCGTCCAGCAGGTGCTTCCTCTGGGCGGGGGTGAGCTGGTCCGCCTTGCGGCCAAAGCGGTTTTCTGCTATAATATCCCTGTTTTCCACCGGGACCGCCCCCCGGATCAGCACGCCGCAGGGCTCCCCCTCCGCCTCGGTGATAAAGTTGAGGCAGTGGTACATGCCGTAGATCAGATAGATGTAGGAGACGCCCGCCGGAGCGAACAGGGTCTCCGTCCGGGGCGTGCGCTTGTACTGATAGGCGTGACAGGCCTTGTCCATCCGTCCGATATAGGCCTCGGTCTCGGTGATCTGGACGGTCAGCCGCCGTCCCCCCTGCTCCCGGACCAGATAGCACCCCAGCAGGTCCCGGGCTACGGACAGGGTGTCCCGGTCGTAAAATGCTCTGGGCAGGACCTCCACTCCGTCCACCTCCTTGTTCTCGTGCGTTCTATCTTACCATGAATGATCTCTTCTGGCAAATGAGAGGAGCTGTCTCCATGAACGAAACCTTGATGCGCCGCCTGGCCAAGCCCCTGCTGTTTCTGGCCGCCTTTATCTGGGGCACCTCCTTTTTTATTATGAAGAACACCCTGGACGCGGTGCCTCCCTTCTGGCTGCTGGCCTTCCGCTTCACCACCGGAGCGGTGCTGCTGGGGCTGGTGTGCGGAAAAAGGTGGCGCACCCGGTTCACCCGGGACTACCTGTGGCGGGGCGGGATCTTCGGCCTGTTCCTCTTTTTTGCCTACACCGCCCAGACCTTCGGCCTGACGGGCACCACCCCCTCCAAAAACGCCTTCCTCACCGCCACCTACTGCGTCCTGGTCCCCTTTCTCACCTGGGCGGCCTTCCGGCGGCGGCCCGACCGGTACAATCTGCTGGCCGGTCTCCTGTGCGTCACCGGCGTGGGGCTGCTCTCCCTGTCCGGGGACCTGTCCATCACCTGGGGGGACGGCCTGAGCCTGTTCAGCGCCCTGTTTTACGGCCTGCATATCGTGGCGGTGAACAAGCTGTCCGCCGGCAAGGACATCTACTTGCTCACCACGGTGCAGTTTGCCTCCACCGCCCTGCTCTCCCTTCTGGGCGGACTTTTATTCCAGCCCTTCCCCGGCGGGGCGCTGGTCCAGCCGGGGGTGTTCCTCCCCCTGGCCTACCTGTGCGTCATGGCCACCACCGTGGCCCTCCTGTGCCAGAACGTGGGGCAGGTGTGGTCCGAGCCCTCCTCCGCGTCGGTGATCCTCTCCCTGGAGTCGGTGTTCGGCGTGCTGTTCTCCGTGCTGTTCTACGGCGACCCGGTGACCCCCCGGCTGCTGCTGGGCTTCGCCCTGATCTTTGTGGCGGTGGTGTGCTCGGAGACCAAGTTTGCCTTCCTGCGCAGGCGCCCCGCGGAGGAGGACCTCCCCTCCCTCTGACCGGCGGCGGAAATCTTCCCGCGGCCCCGCTGAAAGGATTGACACTTCTCAGCCGCTAAACTATAATAAAATAATATCCCCGCCTGATCATTCCCGGCCGGGATAGTATTTTTAGAAATGAAAGGGGTTCTCCCAAATGAGCGACCAGCGTGTTTACAACTTCTCCGCCGGCCCGTCCATGCTCCCTCTCTCCGCACTGGAGCGCGCCGGGTCTGAAATCACCAACTATCGAGGCTCCGGTATGTCCGTGATGGAGATGAGTCACCGGTCAAAAATTTTTATGCAGATCTTTGAGGAGACCCAGGCCAAGCTGCGCCGGCTGATGAACGTCCCCGACGAGTACGCCATCCTGTTTCTTCAGACCGGCGCCTCCGGCCAGTTTTCCATGATCCCCCTGAACCTGATGAGCCGCACCGGCAAGGCCGACTACGCCGTCACCGGCAACTTCGCCTCCATCGCCGCCAAGGAGGCCAAGAAGTACGGGACGGTGAACATCGCCGCCGACACCAGCGACCGGGACCACAGCTACATCCCCGCCCAGGACCAGCTGGTGCTGGACCGGGACGCCAGCTACTTCTACTACTGCGCCAACAACACCATCTACGGCACTGAGTGGCAGTACGTGCCCGAGACCGGGAACGTGCCCCTGGTGTGCGATATGTCCTCCGACATCCTCTCCCGGCCGGTGGACGTGTCCAAGTTCGGCATCGTCTACGCCGGGGCCCAGAAGAACATGTCCCCCGCCGGCCTGACGGTGGTCATCATCCGCAAGGACCTGGCCGGCCACGAGCTGCCCTACACCCCGCTGATGATGAACTATCAGACCATGATCGAGAAGGACTCCATGTACAATACGCCCCCCTGCTGGTGCATCTACATGCTGGGCCTCACCCTGGACTGGGTGGCCGAGCAGGGCGGCGTGGAAGGCATGGAAAAGCTGCGGGAGCTGCGCTCCGGGATGCTGTACGACGTTCTGGACAACTCCAAGCTCTTCCAGTGCCACGCGGAGAAGGGCTCCCGCTCCGGCATGAACGTGACCTTCCGCACCGGCAACGAGGAGCTGGACGCCAAGTTCGTCTCCGAGGCCGCCGCGGCCGGCTTCGTCAACCTGAAGGGCCACCGGAAGACCGGCGGCATGCGTGCCTCCATCTACAACGCCATGCCCGTGGAAGGCGTGGAGAAGCTGTGCGACTTCATTAAGAAGTTCGATCAGGACAACTAAGCCGCCCAGTGATGCAGTAACTTTTCCCACGCCTTCCAGCCGCGAAAGCGGCCCGCGCCTGCGGCGCGTCCAAGCGTTTTTGCCAAAGGCAAAAACCTTGCCGGAGGGCGAATTCACTTCGCCCGAGGATTTTAAAATGATAGGGCCCCCACAAAACGCCTGCGTTTTGTGGGAGAGGCGTGGAGAAGCTGTGCGACTTCATCAAGGAGTTCGACAAGAACAATGGGTAAGCGTTTTCTGGCGGGAGCCCCAAGG
>CASEKM010000032.1 GCA_949288405.1 uncultured bacterium
GCCGTTCTGCTTTTGCGCCTAAGTTTTCTCAGCCAACGCTCCCAGTACAATAGCCTTCCCCCTCCAAGGGGGAAGGTGGCACGGCGAAGCCGTGACGGATGAGGGTGGGGTTTTGAAACGCCCCCCTACTGGTTTCCGGTGGACTGTAGGGGCGGCTATCAGCCGCCCAAAAGCCTTCCCCTTTAGGGGAAGGTGCCCCCGAAGGGGGCGGATGAGGGAAACGGCCCTGATCATGTGGGCGGTCCGTTTCCCATGGGCCGCCGAGGGCGGCGGCCCCATGTGGCCGCCCGCAGGCCTTCCCCTGGGAGCCGACTCCCCTTATCAAGAGGAGATGTCGCGAAGCGACAGAGGGGATAGGGACAGGTGGCCCCGCAGGGGCCGGTTTCGGATTGCGTTTGTTGTGCGCAGGAAGGTTTCGCCGCCTGGGACCACGCTCCAAGAGAAGCGATCAATTTCCCGGCGACGGAATCACAAAAGGGGAAAATTCTTTCTCAGCCAAGGTGCCGGGCCCATTTATTTTTCCCTAACGCTCTCCCGGAAACCGGTTTGGCCTGGGACCGTCCGTTTTCGCCTCCGGGTACTGCTCCCGGATCCACCGGTGGTCGGTACGGGCCATGAAATCACTGGAGACATTAAAATACAGATAGCTGTTTCTTCCTCGGTCCCAGGACACGTCTACATGGTACCAGTTTCCATCCAGGCACACCATGTTCCAGGCGTGGAAGCGGCCATTTTGGTTTGCCGCTCCATAGACGGTGACGCACTCCACCTCCGCCAGGTCCATAAGAAGCTGGAAAGCGGCGGAAAAGCCCAGGCAATTGGCCTGTCTCAGCACAAGGCCGCCGTATGGGGTCTGAAACTCCAGATGCAGGCCCAGCTCCTGAATCGCGTCGCCCGGCACCACCTGGGCCACCAGCCAATCGTGGGCGGCGATCTCTTTTTCATAATCGCTCATTTCCGGGGAAAACAAGGTCCCGGACAGCTCCATACATACCTCATAGAGCTCCAAATCCTGCCCGGACAGCCCCGCCGGGTCCCCAGCCAAACAGGCATCCCGGAACGTTCAGCCAAGTGACTTTCTCCGTGTCCTCCCAGGCCGTGTCCCGCGCCGTTCCGCCGCTTAAGCAGCTGTGAAATGCCTCTGCCGCCGCGTCCGGATCCGGGCAGATTACAAGAGCCGCGTAGGGCATCTGGAAAAAACAGCCGTTTTGCTCCGCCGTATAGATACCCCGATCCGTCCCGGCCCGTGAAGTCCCCAGCTCCTCCAGATAGGACAACATAGCCTCCTCCACTTGGGTCTGGGAGACCTGGTCAGACAGCCGGAACACCACCAGCTCTACCCAATTTTTTTCGCTGCCCGCATACCCATTTGTATTTGCGATGCCCAGTATGTGATTTTCAGAGAGGTTCAAATTCTCTTCCCAAATCTTGATCCACTCGTCCATCATACCCTGGGCCTCATAGTCATACAGGTCATAGGGAATCTCCGGCTGGCTGGCCAACATGGCCTGGAGAATCTCATACTCGGTCAGGCTGGTCTGGGCAGGCTCCTCTTTTTGGCAGCCTGCCAGAAGCAAAACCACCGCCAGCAGTCCCAAAAACAGGTGTGCCTTTCTCATGTCTTTCACCCCTCCGGGCCGCCGCCTCTCACCCCCTGCTCCACGCAGTCCTTCAGCAGCGCATAGAGATCGGGGAAGGCCTTTTTCAGGGCGATGGGCTTCTCCGTCCTCCGGTCGTAGAAGAAATGGGAGGAGGAGCCCAGGGTGTGCAGCTCTCCGGTCTCCAGGTCGGTCATCCGGTACTCCAGCACCAGCCGGGCGGGGGAGAGCTTGGTCACCTTCATCTCAATGGCCAGGGTCTGGCCGAATTTGGTGGTCTTTTTGTAGGAGCAGGAGATATCGGTGAGGGCGAAGTCGATCCCCGCGTCCGTGGCTCTCTCATAGCTCCAGCCGATCTGCTCCAGAAAATCGGTGCGGGCCTCCTCCATCCAGTGGATGTAGTTGCCGTGGTAGACCACGCCCATACTGTCCGTCTCGTAAAACTGGGCCTTGCGCAGATAGGGCTTCCAGGTGATCACCTCAGCCACCCGCCTTCAGCCGCACGGGCAGCACCATATAGATGAAGTTCTCTTCCCCCTCGGCGGGCAGGATGACGCAGGGGGCCACGCCGGAGGAGAACTCCAGCCGCAGCTTGTCGGCGGGGGCCGCCTTCAGGGCGTCCATCAGGTACTTGTTGTTGAAGCCGATCTCCAGATTCTCGCCGTCTCCCTGGATGGGACACCGGTCGGAGGCGTCGCCGATGCCGGTTTTGGTGGTGATGGACACCTCCCCGTCCCCAAAGACGCACCGCAGGGGGCTCTTCAGCTTCTCACTGATGATCAGCGACACCCGGTCGATGGAGGTGAGCAGGGTGCGGGCGTCGCACTCCACATGGATGGGGTTGTTTCGGGGAATGGCGTTGCGGTAGGCCAAAAACTCCCCCTCCAGACGGCGGCACACCAGCAGGGTGTCCCCCGCCTGGAACAGGATGTGCCGGGCCCCCTGGCTGATGGACACCGGACCCTCGCCGGAACAGATTTTCTCCACCTCGCTCAGGGCGGAGCCGGGGACCACAAAGGAGAAGGACTCGGCCCCCTCAATTTTATCCACAGCCTCCCGGCGCAGGGCCAGCCGGTAGCCGTCCACCGACACCACCGTCAGCCCCGTCTGATCCACTTCAAACAGGGAGCCGGTGTGGATGGGACGGCTCTCGTTGTCGCTGACGGCAAACAGGGTCTGGGAAATCATGGAGCGCAGCACCCCCTGCCCCAGGGAGAGGGAGTTCTGCTGTTCCACCGTGGGCAGCTCGGGGAACTCCTCCGGGTCGGTGCCCAGGATGTTGAACTGGCTCATGCCGCATTTGATGTTCACCATATAGTTTTGAGCGGAGAAATAGACCACATCGTCGGGCATTTTGCGGATGATCTCCCCAAACAGCCGGGCGGAGAGCACCAGAGAGCCAGGTTCCTGGATGTCGGCGGGGACGGTGGCTTGAATTCCCTTTTCCAGGTCGTAGCCGGTGAGGCGCAGACGGGTGTCGGCCTCGATCAGGATGCCCTCCATGGCGGGGATGGAGCTCTTGGCCGCCACCGCTCTGGAGGTGGTGGCTACCGCTGACACCAAGAGGGCCTTTTCACAGGAAAATTTCATGTTGCGTATGCCTCCTTCAGCCGTGATCCTGCCCGCTCTCTCTCGGAAGAGAGAGGAGAGGATTTTATTTTTTAGTAACAGTAGTCCGTAGGGGGAAAAAATGTGGAAAACCGCCGGAACCGTTTGAGGCTCTAGGAGAAAACCGTCCACAGGGGGTGTGGAGGATTTTTGGCCCCTTTCCACAGCCGGGTGGGGCGGAGGAAGTTTTCCACACTATGCAAAGAGTTTTCCACATTTAAGTGTGGATAATTTAGGTCGAAAAAGGACAGGCCTGTTTCTCCCCAAAAGGGGAGCGGCCTGGACTTTGATGAGAGTGGAGAGTGAAGATAGAAGAGAGAAGAGAGAAGAGTGGTGAGAAAGGCGAGCGCTCACCGGATTTGGTCGATGAAATGGAAAAATTTACTCGTAGCGGATGTTGATGTTGGCGGTGATGTCCTTGATGATCTCCGCCTTTTCCGGGTCGGTCTTCACCAGGTCCTCGATGCGCTCGATGGAGTGGAGGACGGTGGTGTGGTCCCGGCCGTCAAATTCCTTGCCGATCTCCTTGAGAGACAGGTTGGTCATGCGGCGGATCTGGTACATGGCGATCTGCCGGGCCAGGGAGATGTCCTTGGCCCGTCCCTGCCCCCGGAGGGTGGCCGGCTCGATGTTATAGAACTTGCACACCTCGTCGATGATCACGTCGGCGGTGGGCACAATGTCGGATTTTTCCTTGAACATGTCCTTGACGGCCCGGATGACGGTGTCCTTGTCCACCGAGTCCCCCATCAGCTGCTGATAGGCCATGATCTTGTTGACGGTGCCCTCGATCTGCCGCACGTTGGCGGTGATGTTCTCGGCGATGAGCTGGAGGAGAAACTCGGGCAGCTCCACCCCCATGCGGATGGCCTTGTTTTTGATGATGGCCATTCTCGTCTCATAGTCGGGGGGCTGGATGTCGGCCAGCAGGCCCCACTCGAACCGGGTCTTCAGCCGGTCCTCCAGGCGCAGCATCTCTTTGGGCGGCCGGTCGGAGGTGAAGACGATCTGTTTTTTCAGCTCATACAGGGTGTTGAAGGTGTGGAACATCTCCTCCTGGGTGGAGTCCCGGCCGGCGATGAACTGCACGTCGTCCATCAGGAACACGTCGGCGCCCCGGTACTTCTCCCGGAACTCCGCGTTGCGCCCCTCCCGGATGGCCTGGATGAGCTCGTTGGTGAAGGTGTCCCCCTTGATGTAGACCACCTTGTACTCCGGGTGGTTTTTGTGGATGGTGTGGGCGATGGCGTACAGCAGGTGGGTCTTGCCCAGGCCGGACTCCCCGTAGATGAACAGGGGGTTATAGCTCTTCCCCGGGTTGTCGGCCACCGCCCGGGCGGCGGCGTGGGCAAATTTGTTGGAGGAGCCCACCACAAAGCGCTCGAAGGTGTACTCCTCGGTGCCGGGGAAGAAGTCGTCCTTCTGGGGCTTCTGGTACTGGTCCAGCTCCCCCTCGGTGAGGACCACCACGTCCATGTCGCAGGAGAACAGCTCCCGCAGGGCGGTCTGGATCTTCCCGGCGTACCGGGTGGCGATGATATCCCGCTTGAAGCGGGTGGGGGAGTAGAGGACGAACCGGTCGTCCTCCAGGGCGACGGCGGTGGCGTCGTCAAACCAGGTGTTGATGGTGGTGGCAGTCATATCCGGCTGCATCAGGGTGATGACCTTGGACCATACGTCGGCGGCAGGGTTCATGGAAGGAAGACCTCCTCACAGAAAATGGCGGCGGCGGCCCGGGGAGGGGCGCACTTCACCCCTGTGGGCCGGACTCGGACCGGCGCAACGCAAAAGAAAGGTCCCCGCGGCCCTTTCGAGGCAGGGGACCCGTTTCCAACAAGGGGCGCCGCCGCCCCCAAAAACGGGGCGGAAAAAGGGCGGCGCTTCCGCTTCGAATTCGCCTCTTATTATACCAAAAATCCCCCCGGGCCGCAAGGATTTCCCGGGGTTTTTTATTTTAAATGTATGGAGTTATCCACAGAATGGAAGGCGGCTGTGGAGGGGTGGGCGAAAACGGCAAAATTCTATGGGCTTTCTGGAAAAACGACCACAAGATATGGTGGGTTTTTAGAAAAGTGGAAAAAGTTTGTGAAAAAGAACAAAAAAGGAGTTGACAGAGGGAAAAGTCAGGCGCTATAATGGAAGCCGTCATTCCCGGGAGAGGGTCATTCTACCCTTTTCCGGGGGGTATCCGCGAACCGCAGCCGGAGACGGCTGTTGTTGGGCCGGTCCGCCGGCTTGAAATTATTTGAGGAGGTGTCCCCCATGCTTCGTACCTATCAGCCCAAGAAGCGCCAGCGTTCCAAGGAGCACGGCTTCCGCAAGCGTATGGCTACCCGCAATGGCCGCAAGGTGCTGGCCCGCCGCCGCGCCAAGGGCCGCGTCCGCCTGACCCACTAAAGGCCAGGACAGACCGCCATCATCCGATGGAGATACGGCAAAAGGACACAACCAAACAGACGCGTAAATAGGGGCGTGGGAAGGTTTCCCCCGCCCCTGCGGTGCATGCGGAGGTTTTTCTGCCCCGGCCTTTCCTCTGTAGGGCGGGGGCTTGCCCCCGCCGCCTCAATCTAAGGGCGGCGGGAGGGTTCCGCCCTGCGGGCCATCTCCCCCTGACAGGAGGAGTCGGCCCCGGACCCCCATTACGGGGGTTACCTCTTTTAGATGGGCAGAAAATTTCCGGCGCGCAAAATCAGGAGTGCTTGAGTGCGATTTCTCCCGGACCCACTGGGGCCCTGTGTTCGCAAAATCTGCTTTTGGTGCGGTCCCGTTTCTGCGCCTGACTTTGCCGAACTAACGCTCCCGGTCCGTTTTCCGCCGTAGGGGCGCACAGTGTGCGCCCGCGGGCCGCCGAGGTCGTCGGCCCCTACGGCTAAGCCGGGAGGCCCTCGCATTTCGTAGGAGCGGGTGTCCTCACCCGCCCGTTAATCCCCTGAGCCGCACTTGAGCTCCGCCGCACCAAAAGGCGCGCTTTCCACCGAACACACCCCTTGGCGGTTTTTTGGTTTCTTTTTGGGCGTCCCAAAAGAAACCCGCCGCCGGGACGGCGGAACACCCCGTGTCTGTTTATATTGTCCCAACCCATAATCTCCTAAAAATCACCGGAGGAACCCTTCATGAAGCATACCATAGCGCTAAAACAAAATCATGAGTTCCGCCGGCTGTACAACAAGGGCAAAAGCGCCGTGTCCCCCTACTTCGCCGTCTACTGCCGGAAGACCAACCGGCCGGTGAGCCGTCTGGGCATCACCACGGGGGTGAAGCTGGGCAGCGCCGTCAAGCGCAACCGGGCCCGCCGCCGCATCCGGGAGCTCTACCGCACCAACGAGAGCCGGCTTCTGCCCGGCTATGACCTGGTGGTGGTGGCCCGCGCCCGGGTGATCTACGGCCGCTACGCCGACCTGGAGCGCAGCTTCCTCCAGCTGATGAAAAAGCTGGGGATCTGCCCTCCCCGGGAGGGGCGGCCGGGATGAAAGCCCTTCTGCTGTGGATGATCCGGTTCTATCAGCGCAATATCTCCCCCCTGCGCCCCCCGTGCTGCCGCTTTATCCCCACCTGCTCGGCCTACGCCCTGGAGGCGGTGGAGAAGTACGGCGCCTGGAAGGGGGGCTGGTTGGCGCTGCGCCGCATCCTGCGGTGCAACCCCTTCCACCGGCAGAAGTCCATCCAGTACGACCCCGTGCCCTAGGACTTCTCCAGACCTATTCTACACGACTGTGGAGGTACCATTGTGGGTATTATTTTAACACCCTTTGCCTGGCTTTTGATGTTCTTCTATGACCTCTTCCAAAGCTATGGCTTAGCCCTGATCCTGTTCGCCCTGGTCATCAAGCTGGTGCTGTTCCCCTTCAGCCTGAAGGGCAAGAAGAGCATGATCCAGATGAACCTGCTCTCCACCAAGCTGCAGCAGCTGCAAAAGCAGTACGGCAAGGACCGGGAGCGTTACAATATGGAGGTCCAGAAGCTCTACGAGAAGGAGAAGGTCAACCCCATGAGCGGCTGCCTTTGGTCCTTCGTCCCCATCATCTTCCTGATGGTGCTGTACGGCATCATCCGGGAGCCTCTGACCTACCTGATGAGCGTGCCCTCCGATATGATCGAGACGGTGGCCGAAGTCACCGGGGTGGCCAACACCGGCACCTATCCCCAGATCGCCATGCTGAAGGCCATCACCGACCCCGCTATGCTGGAGCAGGTGAAGGCCGCCCTGGGCGACGCGGGGGCCGGCCTGTTCTCCATGAACGTGGAGTTTTTGGGGATCAGCCTGGCTGAGATCCCCAAGCTGAACTTCTGGGCCTCCGGCCTGAGCTGGGGCTCCGTGGGCCTGTTCCTGCTGCCCCTGGTGTCTGTGGGCATTTCCACCCTGTCCATGTTCGTCAGCATGAGAACCAACCAGATGAACCGGGGCGGCGAGCAGAACGACCAGGTGGCCAAGACCAACCGCACCATGATGATCTTCATGCCCATCATGTCCCTGTGGATCGGCTTCACCGTCCCCGCCGGCCTGTCCATCTACTGGATCGCCCAGTACATCTTCACCATCTTCCAGGAGCTCATCTGCGGCAAGATGCTGAAGAAGGACTACGAGGCCGCCCGCGCTGCCGCCGCCAAGCGGGAGCAGGAGGAGAAAGAAGAGGAGAAGCGCCGCAAGGAGGAGGCCCGCCTGGAGCGCCAGCGCCGCCTTGAGGAGGAGAAGAAGAACCGGGGCAAGAAGAAGGCCAAGAAGACCGAGCCCGTCGAGCCCGGCATCAACCGGGAGGACAGCCGCATCGGCATCCGGGCCTACGCCCGGGGCCGGGCCTATGACCCCGACCGCTTCGGCGGCGTACAGCCCTACCGGGACCCCAGCGACCTGATCGCTGCCCGGGAGCGGGAGCAGGCCGCCAAGTCTGGAAAGAAAAAGAAGGACCGGGCCGGACAGCCGGAGGAGACCAAGGCTGTCTCTGCCGCCCAGGAGAAGCAGCCTCTGCCGGAGGAGCAGGCCCAGCTGAAGCAGCCGGAGGCCGCGGAGACCAAGCCGGCGGAGGAGACCACCCAGCAGGCCGCTCCGGCCCAGGTGCCGGAGGAGACGGTGCCTCAGGCTGAGGCCCCCCAGACCGCCCCCGTGGAGACGGAGGAGGTCGAAGTGGAGGTGGAGCAGATCGAGGAGGAGCTCCCCGACCCTGAGGACGACAAGAAGGAAGGTGTCTGATATGTTGAAGTGGATCGAGACCACCGGCCGTTCCGAGGAAGACGCCATTGCCGCCGCCCTGTTCCAGCTGGGTCTGGACCGGGACGACGTATCCGTGGAGGTCATCGAGCGGGCCAAGTCCGGTTTTCTGGGCTTCGGCGGCAACCCCGCCAAGGTCCGAGTGAGCTATGAGGTCCCCGACGAGAACGGGGCGCCTGAGCCCCCCGCTCCCAAGACCCAGCCCGCGGAGGAGAAGCAGCCGGAGCCCACCCCCGCCCCCAAGGAGGAGCGGGAGGAGGTCCCCGCCGCCCCCGCCGCCGACCCCAACCGGCTGCAGCCCGGGGATGAGGTGCTCATCGGGAAGGAGGAGTCCGACGCCCCCAAGGGGATGGACGGACAGCCCCTGGCCCCCGCCGCTGACGACGACCAGCGGGCCCAGCGCATTCGGGCGTTCCTGGGCGGCCTGATGGAGCACCTCCACGTGGAGGCCCGGCCGGACATCTATGTGAGCGAGAGCGGCTATAAGGTCGTCCTCCAGGGCAGGGGCCTGGGCGCCATCATCGGCCGCCGGGGCGAGACCCTGGACGCCATCCAGCAGCTCACCAACTATGCGGTGAACCACGGCCAGTCCAAGCGGGTGCGCATCCACATCGACGCCGAGGGCTACCGGGCCAAGCGGGAGGAGTCCCTCCAGCGCCTGGCGGTGAAGGTGGCCGGCAAGGTGGTCAAGTACCGGAAGAACATGACCCTGGAGCCCATGAACGCCTACGAGCGCCATGTGATCCACGCGGCCCTTCAGGACTACCCCAACGTGACCACCTACTCCACCGGCGTGGAACCCAACCGCCGCACGGTGGTGGCCTATGCCCCGGGGCAGAAGTAAATTTGAGACATAACAGGACCGGCGGGAGAAGCGCATGCCTCTCCCGCCGGTTTTTTATATCTCCAGGCGGCGCCGCAGGGATGCCCTGCAACTGGGGGCGGAACGTGCTCTGTATCCGCCGGGACGGGCGTCCTTACCCGCCCATCCATCCACCGCCGGCGGCGGATCTGTGGACTCCCGCCGCAAAAGGTTCCCGGAAACGAGGACCGCACCCCAGACGGAAGCTCGTTCTGGGGTGCGGTTTCAACAATATTCTCAGCTGTTGTGGAAAGTTCAGCTTATCCCTTTTTCTTAGAAGCCAGCTTCATGCGCTCGCCGTGTGATTTCATGTCTTGGCAGGACAAAGTGAATTTGTCCTGCCGCCGCGGCTGAACGCCGCGCGCCCGCTGTGCGGGCGGGACCACGGCGAGAACGAACAGAGATTGGTCCGTGCGGGACTCTGCTTCTGCTTACCCCTTCTTTTTGGAGGCGATCTTCATCCGCTCCCCGTGATCCAGCACCCGCTTGCGCAGGCGTAAATTCTCGGGGGTGCACTCCAGCAGCTCGTCGTCGGCCAGGAACTCCAGGCACTGCTCCAGGGACATCTGCTTGGGGGGCGTCAGGCGCAGGGCCTCGTCGGAGCCGGAGGCCCGCATGTTGGTCAGCTGCTTCTTCTTGCACACGTTCACGGAGATGTCCTCCGCCTTGGGGGTCTCGCCCACGATCATGCCGGCGTACACAGGGACGCCCGCGCCGATGAACAGGGTGCCACGCTCCTGGGCGTTGTAGAGGCCGTAGGTCACCGCCTCGCCGGTCTCGAAGGCCACCAGAGAGCCGGTGGACCGGCGCTGGATCTCCCCCTTCATGGGGGCGTACTTCTCAAAGACGGAGGCCATGATGCCCTCGCCCTTGGTGTCGGTCAAAAACTCGTTGCGGTAGCCGAACAGGCCCCGGGAGGGCACCAGGAACTCCAGCTTGGTGCGGTTGCCCACGGGGGTCATGGACTGGAACTCGCCCTTCCGGGAGCCCAGCTTCTCCATCACCGCGCCCACGCAGTCGTTGGGCACGTCGGCCACCAGGCGCTCCACCGGCTCGCACTTCTTGCCGTCGATCTCCTGGTAGAGCACACGGGGGGGAGACACCTGGAACTCATAGCCCTCCCGGCGCATGGTCTCCATGAGGATACTGAGGGACATCTCGCCCCGGCCGGCCACGTTAAAGGAGTCGGTGGAGTTCTCCACCTCGCTCACCTTCAGGGACACGTCCTTCAGGGTCTCCCGGAACAGCCGGTCCCGCAGCTGGCGGCTGGTAACGAACTTGCCCTCCCGCCCGGCGAAGGGGGAGTCGTTGACGGAGAAGGTCATCTCGATGGTGGGGGCGGAGATCTTCACGAACTCGATGGGCTCCACGCAGTCGGGGACGCAGATGGTGTCGCCGATGGTCACGTCGCCGATGCCGCTCATGGCGATGATGTTGCCGGCGTCCGCCTCCTGGACGGGCACCTTGGCCAGGCCGTCGAACACGTACAGAGCGGTGGCCTTGGCCTTCTTGGGGGCGGCGTCCGGGTCGTGGAAGTTGCACACGGCGATCTCCTGGTTCTGCTTGACGGAGCCCCGCTCAATGCGGCCGATGGCGATGCGGCCCACGAACTCGTTGTAGTCGATGGAGGAGACCAGCATCTGGAA
>CASEKM010000033.1 GCA_949288405.1 uncultured bacterium
CATTGTGTGCCCCATTTCCGCCAAGACCGGCCAGGGTGTGGATGAGCTGCTGGAGATGGTCAATCTCACCGCCGAGATGCGCGAGCTCAAGGCCAACCCCAACCGCTCCGCCCACGGCGCGGTCATCGAGGCCCGGCTGGACAAGGGCCGGGGCCCCGTGGCCACCCTGCTGGTGCAGAACGGCACCCTGAAGCAGGGCGACGTGATCATCGCCGGCACGGCGGTGGGCCGCGTCCGCGCCATGACCGACGCCAAGGGGGAGAAGCTCACCGAGGCCGGCCCCTCCGTGCCCGTGGAGATCATCGGCATGGGCGAGGTGCCCGACGCCGGCGACGACTTCCACGCCGTGGCCGACGAGCGCATGGCCCGTGAGCTGGCCGAACAGCGCAAGTCCGACCAGAAGAGCGCCCTGAACAGCAGTGTGGGCAAGGTCACCCTGGAGGACCTGTTCAGCCAGATCCAGGCCGGCGAGATGAAGAACCTGAACATCATCGTCAAGGCCGACGTCCAGGGCTCCGCCGAGGCAGTGAAGGCCAGCCTGGAGAAGCTGTCCAACGAGGAGGTCCGGGTCCGGGTCATCCACTGCGCCGTGGGCGCCATCAGCGAGTCCGACGTGATGCTGGCCTCCACCTCCGGGGCCATCATCGTGGGCTTCAACGTGCGGCCCGACGCCAACGCCAAGGAGTCCGCCGCCCGGAGCGGGGTGGATATGCGGATGTACCGGGTCATCTACGACGCCATCAACGAGGTGGAGGCCGCCATGAAGGGCATGCTGGCCCCCAAGTTCAAGGAGGTGGACCTGGGCCGGGCCGAGGTGCGCAACGTGTTCCGCATCACCGGCGTGGGTATGGTGGCCGGCTGTTACGTGCTGGACGGCAAGATGCAGCGGGGCGCCCAGATGCGCCTGCTCCGGGACAACATCGTCATCTACGACGGCGCCATCGCCTCCCTCCAGCGGTTCAAGGACTCCGTCAAGGAGGTGGCCTCCGGCTACGAGTGCGGCCTACGAGTGCGGCATCACCTTCGAGAAGTTCCAGGACATCAAGGAGGGCGACATCATCGAGGCCTACCTCATGGAGGAGATCGAGCGGTAAGCGCTCCTTCCCCGGTCGTTTTTCAATAACCCAATCAGCAGGGCGGGCGGCATCGCCCGCCCTGTTGTTTTATGGTTGGATCTTTGACAGCCTTTCTGTATCCAATGAAAGGAACAGCAGCGAAACGGCCAGTTTAAACCCTTCCTCAAAGGTATATTGTCCATAGGCACGAACCGGATCTTCCTGCATATAGTCAGGAAATTGTTCCGGCTCATAGGGAACGCACCAGGCGTTGTAGAGCAATTCAAACAGTACAGTCATTCAAAAGCACCTCCGTAATTTTACTTATAGTAAAATTATAGTTTACTAAAAGTTAAATGTCAAGGGGAGAACTTATGTTCAGCAAAGAAGAATTTGGACTGCGGCTGAAAAAACTGCGTTTGCAGCGACAGGAGAACCAGTCGGCCCTGGCGGAGATTCTCGGCGTCAGCGTCGCCCAAATTAGTGAAATAGAAAACGGGAACAAATCCACTACACTGGAGAAGCTTGCCCTGATCTGCGAACACTACCAAGTGTCTGCGGATTATCTGCTGGGATTTCAACCCGGTCCACCGAGGAAGTAACCCCCTCCTACGGCGCATATAGAAGCCCGACGAGAGCGGCGCGCCGAGGTCGTCGCGCCCTACAGCAGAAGCCCCAAAAAAGGGCGCGGGAGGGGAAAGCCCCTCCCCTACGGCTGTGCCGCCTTCCTCCTGGTAATGCGAAGTCTGGAACGGGCGGCCCCATGTGGCCGCCCCTACAAGAAGTCCGACCCTTGCCCCCTCATCCGCCTCGCATTCGTTCGGCACCTTCCCCCCGAGGGGAAGGTTTGGCGGGCGCACAATGTGCGCCCCTACGGCGGTAAACGCCCCAGGAGCGTTGGCTGAGAAAACTCAGGCGCAGAAGTGGAACCGCACCAGAGGCAAGTTTTGCAACCCCAGGGCCCAGTGGCCCGGCGGGAATTTAGACACCCACTCAGATTTTGCGCGCCGGAAATGACGCACAGTCTCTCAGGAGCGCGTCCCCCATAATGGGGTCCGGGGAAAGCGGCCTATGGGCTTAGGCGGAGCGTAAGCGCAGCCGTAGTCCATCGGACGCGTCCCCGGGGGCGTTTTGCCTTCTTTTTCGCCATGGAAAATGAAGGTCGCCGCCCGCAGGCGGCGATATCCACCTCCCCTGTGAAGAAAGGAGAAGTGAAATGAGCCAAGTCACTTTGCTGGCCGCCGACCGGCCCCTGCCCCTGTACGACCCGGGGGTACGCCGCGTAAAAATCGTCCAGGTCAATGACCTTCCTCCCCATCCTCAATTTCGCTGGAAAACTCCTTTTACCATCCGTGGGGAGGAAGACGGCTTTTCGGTTCAACCCCACTCCTACTACCGCCGTTCCGTTGACATGTTGGGCCTGACTACAAAGCCCCATCAATACGAGCTGAACCTGGACGCCACTGAACAGGACGCGGCGCTTCTGCGGGACTATCTGTCTCAAAACTGTAAGCCCGGCGAACAGGTGGAGCTGTGGAATCTGTGGGTAGGGGATGTGGACGTCCGCGCTTTTCACTTGGAGGGACCTCTCTCAGATTTGGACAAGGACACTCTGGAGCAGCTTTTCGAGAAAGACCAGACCTGTATGACCATTACCATTTAAGAAACCCTATCTCTGACCGCATCGGGAAAGGAGAACTGTATTATGGCAAGCAATCGCATCGGCCGCATCAACGAGGAGATCCAGCGGGAGCTGTCCTCCCTAATCCCCACTGTGAAGGACCCCCGGGTCACCGGCATGATCTCGGTGACGGCGGTGAGCACCACCTCCGACCTGAAGTACGCCAAGATCTACGTGAGCGTCCTGGACAAGAGCCGGGAGGCCCAGGTGCTCAAGGGCCTGAAGTCCGCCGGGGGCTATCTGCGCCGGGAGCTGGGCCGCACCCTGAACCTGCGCAACACCCCGGAGCTGTCCTTTGTGCCCGACGACTCCATCGACCACGGGGCTCGCATCCTGTCCATGCTCCGGGACCCGGAGGTGGTCAAGCCGGTCAACCCGGACAACCACTACGGTGAGGACCAGGAGGAGGACGAGGAATGAGCAAGCTGACCTATGAGCAGGCCGCCGGGCGGCTGCTGGAGCGGGACGGCTTCCTCATCCTCACCCACGTGCGCCCCGACGGGGACACTGTGGGCTGCGCCGCCGCCCTGTGCACCGCCCTGCGGGAGCAGGGCAAGGAGGCCTATGTCCTGCCCAACCCGGAGCTCACCGCCATCTTCACCCCCTATCTGGAGGGGCTGCTGGCCCCCTCCGGGTACGAGCCCAAAACGGTGGTCAGTGTGGACATGGCCGCCCGTGGCCTGTTCCCGGACAACGCCCAGCGCTATCTGGACCAGGTGGACCTGGCCTTTGACCACCACCCCTCCCAGGAGTTCTTTGCCCGGGAGACCTGCCTGGACGCGGACCGGGCCGCCTGCGGAGAGCTGATGTACGACGTGATCCGCCAGTGGGGGCCGGTGAGTCAGGCTGTGGCCCTGCCCCTGTATGTGGCGGTGTCCACCGACACGGGCTGCTTCGTCTACTCCAACACCTCCCCCGCCACCCACGCCGTGGCCGCCGCCCTGCTGGAGACGGGCATCGACTTCTACCCCATCAACCGCCGCCACTTCCGCACCCGCTCCCTCAAGCGCCTGAAGCTGGAGGGGATGCTCACCGCCGGTATGGAGCTGCTGGACGGGGGAGAGCTGGCCATCGTCACACTGACCCTGGACATGATCGCCCAGGTGGAGGCGAAGGAGGAGGACTTGGACGACATCTCCGCCTTTGTGGGCGGAGTGGAGGGGGTCCACACCGGCGTGACCATCCGGGAGCTCCGCCCCGGCGTATGCAAGATCTCCCTGCGTACCGAGCCCGGGGAGCTCAACGCCAGCGCGGTGTGCGCCATCCTGGGGGGCGGCGGACACGCCGCCGCCGCAGGCGCCACTGTGGAGGGCGATCCCACCTACACTCGAACGGTGCTGGTGGAGGCCATCCGCCAGGTACAGGGGCGGGACCGGTGACCCTTGGGAGGTTTTATGGCAAACGGAATTTTGATCATTGACAAGCCCCAAGATTGGACCTCCCAGGACGTATGTGCCAAGCTGCGAGGCGTTTTTCACGAAAAGCGCATCGGCCACGCCGGGACCCTGGACCCCATGGCCACCGGGGTGCTCCCGGTGTTTGTGGGCCGGGCCACCCGGGCGGTGGAGTTCGCCAGCGAGGGCGAGAAGGAGTACCTGGCCGGCCTGCGCCTGGGGACGGTCACCGACACCCAGGACGTCACCGGCACGGTGCTGGAGACCCGCCCGGTCTCTGTGGGCCGGGCGGACCTGGAGGCCGCCCTGGAGCACTTTCGGGGGGATATCCAGCAGGTGCCCCCCATGTACTCCGCCATCAAGATCCGGGGCAAGAAGCTCTATGAGCTGGCCCGGAAGGGCAAGGAGGTGGAGCGGCCCCCCCGGCCCATCACCATCTTCTCCCTGACGGTGGAGGAGCAGACCGGCGAGACCGACTTCCTCCTGCGGGTGCGCTGCTCCAAGGGCACCTATGTGCGCACCCTGTGCCACGACATCGGCCAGAAACTGGGCTGCGGGGGGACGATGTTCTCCCTGCGCCGGACCATGGCCGCCGGGTTCTCCCTGGACCAGGCCCGCACCCTGGAGGAGGTCCTGGACTGCCCGGAGCCCGAGGACCTGCTCATGCCGGTGGACGCCTACTTTGCAGGCTATCCCGCCCTCGCCCTGCCCCCCCATCTGGAAAAGCGGGTGCGCAACGGGGTGGCCGTCCCCGTGGACGGCACGGCCGACGGGACCTTCCGGGTATACGGCGCAGAGGGCGCCTTCCTGGCCCTGAGCCGGGTGCAGCAGGGGCGGCTGTCCACCATCAAGAGTTTTTTTGAGGCGCCCGCCCCCAATACAAAGGAGAGAGAACAGCTTTGAATCAGACAAAACGGGTCATCGCCCTGGGCTTCTTCGACGGGGTCCACCGGGGCCACGGAGCTCTGCTGCGGCGGGTGATCGAAAAAGCCAGAGAACTGGGGGCCACCGCCTCCGCCTTCACCTTCGACCGCAGCCCCACCGCCGCCATCACTGGCCAGGTGGTCCCTCTGCTCAGCTCGGTGGAGGACCGGGTGTGGCTCATGCGCACCTGCTACGGCATCCAGGAGGTCATCGTCTCCAGCTTTGACGGCATGATGCGCATGGACTGGCGGGATTTTATCACGGAATATCTGGTCAAGGAGCTGGGCGCGGTCCACGTGGTGGCCGGCCACGACTTCCACTTCGGCTATATGGGCAAGGGGACTCCCCAGCTGCTCCAGATGACCTGCGCCCAGGTGGGCATCGGCTGCGACATCATCGGCAAGGTGGAGCTGGAGGACATCACCGTCTCCTCTACCTACATCCGCACCCTGGTGGCCCAGGGGGAGATGGACCGGGCGGTGGAATTTTTGGGCCATCCCCACGTGCTCACCAACCGGGTGACCCACGGGAAAAAAATCGGCAGCTCCTCCCTGGGCTTCCCCACGGTGAACCTCCAGATCCCCGCCCCAGTGATCGTCCCCGCCTTCGGGGTGTACGCCACTCAGGTGGCGGTGGCCGGACAGCGGTACGCCGCCGTCACCAATGTGGGGGTGCGCCCCACCGTGTCGGACAACGACGGCCGTGTGACGGTGGAGGGCTTCATCCTGGACTTCTCCGGGGACCTGTACGGCCAGGAGCTGCGGATGGAGTTCTACCACCGCATCCGGGGCGAGCGGAAGTTCCCCTCCCTCCAGGCCCTGTCAGAGGAGATCCGCCGCAACGCCCAGGAGACACGGGACTTCTTCCAATCCCACCCCGCGCCGCTGTAACCGTTGCGAAAGGAGGCGCCATGTCTGTACGGCCCGAAGCCATGCGCTATGACCGCATGTACCGGTTCCTCTGGCTCTATGCCGCCGCCCTGGCCCTGTTCGGCCTTGCGCTGGACAGCCCCGCCGGGATCGCGGCGGGGCTGCGCACCATCGTCCTCACCGAGGACGCCCTGATCACCGACTATGTTCTCATCGCCGGGCCGGGTGCGGCTCTGGTGAACGCCGCCCTGGTCACCGCCATATCCACCCTGTGCCTGCGTCTGGCCCGGGAGCCCCTCAACGGCTTCTCCCTGGTGGTGGTGGGGCTCATGTCCGGCTTCTCCCTGTTCGGCAAGAACTTTGTAAACATCTGGCCCATCCTGGCCGGCTCCTGGCTGTACGCCAAATTCCGGCGGGAGCCCCTGGGCAAGTACACCGCCGTGGGCCTGCTGGCCACCGCCCTGGCGCCGGTGGTGAGCTATATCGCCCTGGACAACGGCTGGGGCACTCTGGGGACCGGCTGTCTGACCGGCCTGCTCATCGGCTTTCTCATGCCGCCCCTGTCGGCCTACACCTACAAGATCCAAAACGGCATGAACCTGTACAACATGGGCTTTGCCTGCGGACTGACGGCCATGGTGCTGGTCCCTCTGATGAGCTCTCTGGGGGCCGATCCCACCACCCAGTACCACTGGGCCGAGGGCTACCGCCCCCTCTTCGGCGCGGCCATCGCCCTCTTCTGCGCCGCCCTGTTCCTGCTGGGTCTGGTGATCGGGCCCTCTCCCGGGGCCTCCTGGTCGGGCTACCGCCGCCTGCTTCTCACCAGCGGCCGGGCCCCCAGCGACTATCTGCGCATGTTCGGCCCCGGGCCGGTCCTGCTCAACGCCGGAGTGAACGGTCTGATCGGCCTGGCGGTCATCCTGGGCACCGGAGGCGACCTGAACGGCCCCACGGTGGGGGGCATCCTCACCATCATGGGCTTCTCCGCCTTCGGCAAGCACGCCCGGAATATCCTCCCCGTCATCGCCGGGGTGCTGCTGGGCGGTGCGGTGATGCACTGGTCCCTGAACGACCCGGCGGTCCAGCTGGCCTGCCTGTTCTGCACCACCCTGGCCCCCATCCCCGGCTACTTCGGCTGGCCCTATGGGGTGCTGGCGGGTTTTCTCCACTCCTCGGTGGTGCTGTACACCGGCACACCGGTGGCGGGGATGAATTTGTACAACAACGGCTTCTCCGGGGGACTGGTGGCCATCATCCTCTACCCTCTCATCATCGACATCTTCCGCCGCCGCAAGCCCGCCCTGGCTGACCGGGACTACTTCGACCCCATTCAGCACGACGAGCCGGTCCCCCCGCCCCACGTGCGGGAGGTCACCGAACCGAAAAACCGCTGAGCCCGGCCGGGATGCACCGCGCCCCTCTCCAAACGGAGAGGGGCGTCAGACTGCGGAACAGACTTTTTTGACAAGCCGGCGGCTCCACCGGACCTCCCGGCCGGTCTCTTGCACAATCTTCACATTTCTTTAGCGCCCGCCTCCCCTTCATTTACACCCATTTAATCCCCGGATTGCTATAATAAAGTCAGTTCCAGGGATTTCTATGGGTCTTGGATGGATTTGAGGTCTGTCCCGGGCGCCTTTTCTCCCTGGGGTATGCTTGAAGTCCGGTCTCTTCTCTCCTGACCGTCCGTTCAAGTCCTCCATGCCCCAGGTTTTATAGACCGCCTCCCCTCCGCCAGGGGGAGGCGGTTTTCTATTCCTCGGGAAGCATCAGCTGCCGCAGGCGGTCCACCGCCCGCCGCTCCAGGCGGGAGACCTGCACCTGGGACCCCCCCAGCACCTGGGCCGTCCGGGCCTGGGGAAGGCCCCGGTAGTACCGCAGCAGGATCACCAGCCGCTCCCGCTCCGGCAGCTGCTCCAGGGCGGAGCGGAGGGCCAGGCGCTCCACCAGCCCCTCCTCCATCCCGCCGCCGGACAGCATCCCCTCCAGGGTGAGCCCCCCCTCCCCGGTCTCCGCCTGGAGGGAGAGCACCGGCTCGGCGGCGGTCTCGGCGGCGGCGATCTCCTCGGGGGTGAGCCCGGTGGCCTCCGCCAGCTCGGACAGGAGGGGCTCCCGCCCCAGCTCCCCCCACAGACGGGCTCGGGCCCCCCGCACTGAGACGCTCCGCTCCTTCAGCCCCCGGCTCACCTTCACCGCCCCGTCGTCCCGGAGAAAGCGGCGGATCTCCCCGGCGATCTTGGGCACCGCGTAGGTGGAGAACTGGGTCCCGTAGGCGGGATCGAACCCCCGCACCGCCTTGAGAAAGCCCAGGCAGCCCAGCTGGTACAGGTCGTCCGGCTCCACCCCCCGGCCGTAGTACCGGCGCACCACGGCCCAAATCAGGCCGTTGTTCTCCTCCAGCACCTGCTCACAGGCCCGGTTGTCCCCCTTTCTGGCCGCCTCCAGCAGCGCCGGGGCGGTGGGCGTCCCGTTCATCCCGACACGCGGCGGGCGATCCGCCGCCGCATGGTGACGGTGGTCCCCTTCCCCGGAGCGGAGCGCACCTTCAGGGAGTCCATAAAGCTCTCCATGATGGTAAAGCCCATGCCGGAGCGCTCCTCGCTGCCGGTGGTAAACAGGGGGGTGCGGGCCTGCTCCACGTCGGCAATGCCCACCCCCCAGTCCCGCACCACGATCTCCAGCACCTGGTCCTCCCGCCGCCGCAGCTTCAGGACGATCCGCCCGATGCGGTCGGGGTAGGCGTGTACGATGGCGTTGGTGACCGCCTCGCTCACCGCGGTCTTGATGTCGTTGACCTCCTCCAGGGTGGGGTCCAGCTGGGCAGCGAAGCAGGCCGCCGCCGCCCGGGCAAAGCCCTCGTTGGCGGAGCGGCTGGGAAACTCCAGGGTGGCAAAATTCTCTGCATTCATATGTACATCCTCCTGCACGGCTATTGAAATGGGACCAGCTTGTCCACACCGGCGGCCTGAAACACCCGCCTGGCCTGGTCCGGGGCATTGATCACCGCCATGCTCCCCTGGAGCTGGCGCATTCTTTTATAGGTGCGCAGCACCACCGCGATGCCCGAGCTGTCCGTAAACGTGAGCCCGGACAGATCCAGGGTCAGCTTCCGGGGCAGGGCGGCGTCGATCTGCCGGTCCAGCTCCTCCATGATCTCCCGGGCCCGGTGGTGGTCCAGCTCTCCAGACACCGCCGCGGTGAGACAGCGGTTTTCCTCCATACACGTCACTGGCATAGGCGCTCCCTCCCAGCTGCCCGGTCGATCGGGCGGCTCAAATTCTCACTGGCCCCATTATAGGACAGGCCCTCCGTCCGATTTGGCCGTTTCCTGTCGCCGGCTCAAGAAAGTCCTGCCCCGGCCGCCCCCCTTCCCCGCCGCTGGGCGGAAAAATTTTAACAAAAGTTTTACAAACCTCGCATTTTGGAGTATGATAGGGATACTGACAACATGTGAGGAGGTTTTCTTCTGTGGCCAAGCAAGTGACGCTCACTTCCGGTCCCATCACCAGCCAGCTGATCCGTCTGAGCATCCCCTTGCTGGCGGCCAATGTGCTTCAGCAGCTGTACAACATCATCAACTCCCTGGTGGTCACCTACTACATCGGCGGGGACGCCTTCGCCGCCCTGGGGGTGGCGGAGAGTGTGATGAACCTGTTCATCTTCGTCATCACCGGGGCCTGTATGGGCTCCTCCGTGCTGGTGGCCCGGTTCTACGGGGAGCAGAACTTTCCCCGGCTGCGCCAGCAGCTCTTTGTGTCCGGGGTACTCATCGGCGGCGCGGTGGTGACGGCGGTGACCCTCACCCTTCTGTTCCTGACCCCTCTGCTGCACCTCATTCAGACGCCGCCGGAGCTGATGGGCTATGTCACCGACTACCTGCGGATCATCCTCACCGGCATGCTCTTCACCTTCGCCTACAATTACCTGGCCGCCACCCTCCGGGCCATCGGCAACACCCAGGCGGCCCTGGGCTTCCTGCTGGTCTCCCTGGGCTACAACCTGGCGGCGGCCTGGGTGCTGGTGGCCAAGCTGGAGCTGGGCATCCGCGGGACCGCTCTGGCCACCTCCAGCGCCCAGCTCCTCTCCGCCCTGCTGTGCTTCCTCTACATCCGCAAGCGGCAGTCCTTCCTGATGATCCGGCGGCAGGACATGCGCATGGACCCCACCCTCATGCGGCTGACCACCAGCTACGGGGCGGTGGCCGCCCTCCAGCAGTCCAGCCTCTACCTGGGCAAGCTCATGGTCCAGAGCGCCGTCAACGGCATCAGCACCGCCGCCATCTCCGCCTTCACCGCCACCACCCGGGTCGAGAATTTCAGCCAGGCCTTCGGCAGCAGCGGCTGTGAGGCCATCGCCATCTTCGTGGCCCAAAACCAGGGGGCCGGCAAGCACCGCCGGGCCCTCAACGGCTTCCTCCGGGGCGGGGCCATGGTGCTGGCCATCGGTCTGCTGTTCTCCGTCCTGCTGGCTCTGGAGGGGCGGGCTCTGGTGTCCCCCTTCCTGGCCGGGGAGGAGGAGAGCATCGCCCTGGGCGCCTCCTATCTCCTTTGGATGGGCCCCTTCTATTTCCTGTCCTTCATCGGGCACTCCTATGTGGGCCACTACCGGGGCATCGGCCGGATGAATGTGACCTTTGTGGGCACCACCCTGCAGATCGCCGTGCGGGTCATCGGCACCTACGCCCTGGTGGGCGCGCTGGGGCTGAACGCGGTGGCCCTGTCCACCGGCCTGGGCTGGGTGGTCATCGTCCTGTTCCACTCCACCGTCTTCGCCCTGGAGCTGAAGGGGATCGGGTACCATCTCCAGACGGAGGACCGGCCCTCTCCC
>CASEKM010000034.1 GCA_949288405.1 uncultured bacterium
CTCCAAGGACCTGCGGGACCATATCATCCGCATCAACACCCTGGAGGAGGAGGCTGACCAGCAGTTCATCAATAACATGCGCACCCTCCACACCACCTGTACCGATCCCATTGAGATCATCGTCTGGCGGGAGATCTTCCTCTATTTGGAGAAGTGCGTGGACGCCTGCGAGCACGTGGCCGACACGGTGGAGAGCGTGGTTATGAAGAACTCCTGACCGGAGTGCAGACCCGCGCATCCAGAAGCTGACAACAGAGAAGGAGGACGAAGCCGCCCCCGAACCGGCGGGGCGGCCCAGTTCGAGCTATGATACGTTTTCTCAAAAAGCAGCCCCCGGGACGGCTCATCGCCCTGGGGTTTGCGGCGGTGATCCTGCTGGGCGCTGTGCTGCTCCTGCTGCCCGTCTCGGTGCGGCCGGATGCGGAGGTCACCCCCATCGACGCCCTGTTCACCTCCACCAGCGCCGTGTGCGTCACGGGGCTGATCGCCGTGGACGCCTATGACAACTTCACGGTGTTCGGGCAGGCGGTGCTGGCCGGCCTGATCCAGGTGGGCGGCCTGGGCGTCACATCGGTGGGCGTGGGGCTCATCCTGGCCGCCGGAGGCCGTGTGAGCATCAAGGGCCGTTCCCTGGTGAAGGAGGCCCTGAATGTGGACAGCTTTCAGGGGATGGTGCGGCTGGTCAAGTGGGTGCTGCTGATGACCCTGTGCTTCGAGGGGGTGGGCGCAGTGCTGAGCTTTGCGACCTTTTCCCAGGACTACCCCCTGCCGAGGGCCCTGTGGACCAGCATGTTCCACTCCGTCGCCGCCTTCAACAACTCGGGCTTCGACATCCTGGGCGGGCTGCAGAATCTGATCCCCTATCAGAGCGACGTGCTGCTGAACCTGACCACCTGCGCGCTGATCATCTTCGGCGGCCTGGGCTTTCTGGTGATGCTGGATGTGGGCCGGGCCCGGAGCTTTCGGAAGCTGACCTTCCACTCCAAGGTGGTCATCACCACCACGGCGGCCCTGCTGATCGTGGGCACCCTGCTGCTGAAGGCCACCGAGGATATGACCTGGCTGGGGGCCTTTTTCCACAGCGTGTCCGCCCGCACTGCCGGCTTCTCCACCTATCCCATGGGGGAGCTGACCAACGCCGGGCTGTTTGTGCTGATCCTGCTTATGTTCATCGGCGCCTCCCCCGGCTCCACCGGCGGCGGCATCAAGACCACCACCTTCTTCGCCCTGATGCAGCAGGTGCGCGCGGTCTTTACCAAGCAGAAGCCCGGCGGGTTCCACCGGACCCTTCCGGCGCAGGCCATCGACAAGGCGGGGGTCATCGCCCTGCTGTCCCTGGTGGTGGTGTGCTGCGGCACCTTCCTGCTGTGTGTGCTGGAGCCGGAGCTGGATTTTGTGCAGCTCCTCTTTGAGGAGGTGTCCGCCTTCGGCACGGTGGGCCTGTCCACCGGCATCACCCCGGACCTGTGCACGGCCAGCAAGCTGGTGCTGATCTTCACTATGTATGTTGGGCGGCTAGGGGCGTTCACCCTGTTTTCCATCTGGATCGAGCGGCCGGAGCCCAATGTGCGCTATACAGAAGAAATGATTACGATAGGGTAGGAGTACCATGGGAAAGAGACGAAAAGAGACATCTTTCGGCGTTGTCGGGCTGGGACGCTTCGGCACCGCCCTGGTGAAGACCCTGGCCGAGGCGGGCCAGGAGGTCATCGCCGTGGATAAGGACGAGCAGAAGGTGAAGGCGGTGCGCAAGTACACCGACTTTGCCTTTGTGGTGGAGAATCTCAATGAGGAGAGCCTCCAGGAGACGGGCATTCAAAACTGCGGCACGGTGACCATCTGTATCGGGGAGCATCTGGATATGAGCATCCTCACCACCATGCTGGCCATCCGCATGGGCATCCCACACGTGATCTCCAAGGCCAACAGCCAGGAGCACGGGGAGGTGCTCAAACAGCTGGGGGCCTCCGTGGTCTACCCGGAGGCGGATATGGCGGTGCGCATCGGCAAGCGGCTCATCTCCAAGAGCACCCTGGACTACGTCTCCCTGGATGACGACGTGGAGGTGCGGCGCATCCAGGTGGGGGGCAAGCTGGTGGGCGCCACCGTTCAGGAGCTGAATGTGCGCCAGGTCTACGGCATCAACGTGATCGCCGTGGAGCGGGACCACCAGACCAATGTGGAGTTTTCTCCCCAGTACCGCTTCAGCGGCGAGGAGATCATCGCCGTGATCGGAAAGATAGACAAGATCGACCGCTTTGAACAGGATATCCAGCAGTAAAGCGGCCGGAGAACAGGAGAAGTTTAGTTTGGATCTGAAACAACATGTGATCGTAGCGGCCAAGGGAGCCATCGTAGGGGGCACCATGCTGGTCCCGGGGGTCAGCGGCGGCACCATGTGCATCATTCTGGGCATTTACGACCGGCTGATCCACGCGGTGAGCACCTTTTTCCATGACATGCGGGCCAATTTCCTGCTGCTGTTCTGGTTCTGCCTGGGCAGCGGGACGGGGATCTTCCTGCTGTCCAACCCCCTGTTTCAGCTGATCGAGAGCTTTCCCAAGCCCGCCGGTTTCTTCTTTATGGGTGCGGTGGCCGGAAGCGTTCCCATGACCTTTCAAAAGGCCCAGGTGAAGAAGTTCACCTGGCACATCCCGGTGTGTGTGGTCGCCGGAGCGGTAGTGGTGTGGGCGCTGGCCGAGCTGCCCACCATGGACCAGATGAACGGAGGCGGGCTGGGACAGGCCGTGATGCTGGTGGTCGCCGGCGTGGTGGCGGCGGTGGCCCTGATCCTGCCCGGCATCAGCGTGTCCTATCTGCTGCTGGTGCTGGGCCTGTATGCCCCCACCATCAAGGCCATCGGGAACCTGGACATCCTCTTTCTGCTGCCTCTGGGCCTGGGTCTGGTGCTGGGCATCGTGGCCACCACCAAGCTACTGGAGCACCTGATGCAGAAATATCCGCTGGCCACCTATCTGATCATCCTGGGCTTTGTGGTGGCCTCCATCCCCACGATCTTCCCCGGGGTGCCCCAGGGCGTGGAGCTGATCGTCTGCGCCGCCACGCTGCTGGCGGGCTTTGCTGCGGTGTACAAGGTCTCTCAGCTGTAAGCCGCTGCCGGACACAGAGAGACCCGGCCCAGGAACCTGGGCCGGGCCGGCTGAAAAGAGAGAGGGCTGGTCCTCCGGCGCGGGAGGGACCAGCCCTGTATGCTATGTCCGGTTTTGGTAGATGCGCAGGGCCATGATCAGGCAGGCCTGGCTCTGGGCGGTGTCCTGGGGGCCAAAGTTCCCGTTCCCATAGCCGGCCACGATGCCGGCCTGGGACATGGCGGACACGCTGTCCCGGGCCCAGGGGGAGATCAGCGCCTGATCGGAGAAGGCGTCGGGGCCGGAGGAGAGCTCCTGGCCCAGGGCCTGACAGACGGCGGAGAGCATTACGGCGGCCTGTTCCCTGGTGAGGTTCTCCTGAACGCCGAAGATGGTGTCCGAGCTGCCCGCGGTAAAGCCCATGGAGTAGGCCTTCAGGATCTCCGGGTCGTCCGTGTCGGTAAAGGGGCTGCTGCCCTCCTCCGGGGCGGGGATCGCCTGGCCGCTGGCGGCCTCGTACAGCCGGACCGTGAGGGCGGCAAACTGGGCGCGGGTGATGGGGGAGCGCAGATCCCGGCCCTGAAGGGCGGACGGCATCAGACCGTCGGCGATGGCCTGGTTGACCAGATTAAGGGCCCACTCGTCCACCAGCTCTCCGGTGGCGGAGACAGGCTGGCAGGAGTCCTGGCCGGGCGCCTTCAGCCAGATCCCCCGGTCCAGGGGGGCGTCCCCCTGCCCGTCGCCGGGGAGGGTGGAGACGTGGTACAGGCAGGCGTCGTCCCGCACCACCAGCTCGCTCTGCCCGGACAGGAGGGAGTCCAGCACCCAGTGGCCGCTGTCCTGGGAGTAGGTGAAGACCTCCACCAGAAGGAGGGCGCCGCTGTCGCTCTCCACCCGGGTGCCCACGGGGACCAGGGTGGCGGAGTAGACCTCGGTGTCGGAGTAGGAGAAGGGCTCTGTCCCCAGCGGGTCCAGGGTGAGCTGATAGGCGGCCTGGCCGCTCTGAAGGGTGGCGGCTCCAGCGCCTGTGGTGAGGAAGCCGCAGGTCAGGGCGGCGGAGAGGAGCCGGACGATGGCTTGTTTCATGGCAAGGGTCCTTTCTGTATGTTCTGCGGCCGCCCATCCAGTGCTGCGGCCGGAATAGAGCCGGTGGAGCGGATCTCCCCCGCGCTATGCAGGCGGGCTGGAGATCGGATCACCCCCATTCTAACGGATGACATAAAAAATAACAAGGGTATTATGGTGAAGAATTTATTAAAGTTGCGCCGTTCCCAAGAAGGGCGCGGGGCCGGCGGGGCCGGCCGGAAAGGAGCGAGAGATGGAGTATAACATTGTGCCCATGGACCGCAGCCACGTGGGACAGATCGCGGCGCTGGAGCGGGAATGTTTCTCCACGCCCTGGAGCGAGGCCATGCTCACCGAGGTCCTCTTCGACACCCAGGCCAGCTTTATTGTGGCCGAGTCGGAGGACGGGGGCGTGCTGGGGTATGCCGGGCTCCAGGTGGTGCTGGACGAGGGGTATATCGACAACATCGCCGTGGACCCCAACGCCCGCCGCCACGGGGTGGCGGACCAGCTGCTGGACGTGTTCTGCCGCTTTGGGGAGGCCAATCTGGCCTTTCTCACCCTGGAGGTGCGCTCCTCCAACGCTCCGGCCATCGCGCTGTACCGCAAGCACGGCTTTGAGGAGGCGGGGCGGAGGAAAAATTATTACACCAAGCCCGCCGAGGACGCCGTCATTATGACCCGCTATTTCAAACGGATCGGAAACGAGCATGGATGAGCCGGAGCTGAGGCCGCTGGGACCGGAGGAGGTGGGCCTCCTCTACCGCCGGGAGCTGAAGGGGACCTTCCCGCCCACCGAGCTCAAGCCGCTGCACACCATCCAGCGGCACATGCGGGCGGGGCGCTATCCGGCCTGGGGCCTGTATCAGGGGGAGGCGCTGGCGGCCTACGCCCTGCTGTGGCAGACCTGGGATGGAAGGGCGGTCCTTCTGGACTACCTGGGCGTGCCCCGGGCCCGCCGGGGACAGGGCTGGGGGAGCCGCATGCTGGCCCAGCTGCGCCGAATTTATGGAGAGAGGGCGGCCATTCTGGCGGAGGTGGAGGCGCCGGAGGCGGCCGACCCGGAGGAGCGCGTCCTCCAGGAGCGCCGCCTGACCTTCTATGGCCGGGCGGGATTTCGGGAGCTGGGGCAGGACAGCCTGGTATTCGGGGTCCACTACCGGCTTCTGGCGGCCGGACCCGGGGAGGGCCAGGAGCTTCTGCAGACCTACCGCGCCCTGTATCAGGAGCACTTCCCTCCTGTCGTTTACCGGAAATTTCTTCAGATCCCATGGGATCCGACCAAATGATACAAAAGGAGACTGCCTTATCTATGAATATTTTAGCCATCGAGTCCTCCTGCGACGAGACCGCCGCCGCAGTGGTGCGGGACGGGCGGACTGTGCTGTCCAACTGCATCGCCTCCCAGATCGAGATGCACACCATCTACGGGGGCGTGGTGCCCGAGATCGCCTCCCGGAAGCACGTGGAGGCGGTCACCGGCCTGGCAGAGCAGGCGGTGGCCCAGGCGGGGCTGACCAAGAGCGATCTGGACGCCGTGGCGGTCACCTACGCCCCGGGCCTCATCGGGGCGGTGCTGGTGGGGGTGAACTTCGCCAAGGGGGCCGCCCTGGCCCTGGACCTGCCTCTGATCCCGGTACACCATGTGCGGGGACACATCGCCGCAAACTACATCACCCACCCGGACCTGGAGCCCCCCTTCGTATGTCTGTGCGTCTCCGGCGGGACCACTCTGATCGTGGATGTAAAGTCCTATACGGAGATGGAGGTGCTGGGTGGCACCCGGGACGACGCGGCGGGGGAGTGCTTTGACAAGGTGGCCCGGGTGCTGGGGATCGGCTACCCCGGCGGCGGCCCCATGGACCGCCTGGCCCGGGGCGGGGACGATACCCGGTACGAGCTGCCCCGGGCCCATGTGGCGGGCCACGACCTGGACATGTCCTTCTCCGGCCTGAAGACCGCCAGCCTGAATCTGATCCACAACGCCCAGCAGAAGGGGGAGGAGCTGGACCTGCCCGACTTTGCCGCCAGCTTCGGCCGGGCGGTGAGCGAGTCCCTGGTGCCCCGGGTGATGGCGGCGGCGAGGCAAAGGGGGTACGGGCGGGTGGCCGTGGCCGGAGGCGTGGCGGCCAACAGCCGCATCCGGGCGGATCTCACCGCCGCCTGCCAGGAGAGCGGCGACCGCCTCTTCCTGCCCGAGCTGAAGTACTGCGGCGACAACGCCGCCATGATCGGGTGTCAGGGCTACTACGAGTGGAAGGCCGGCCACACGGCCGGCCTGGAGCTGAACGCATACGCTACCCGGGGCATCTCCCTGGGATAAGCTTGATCTGCGGCAAAAGAGACAAAAAATTTCTCAAACTCCGTCTTGACTCCCTATGAGAAAGATGCTACAATACCAAATTGCGGTGGTAAGGGCAGGTATGCCCTTTTACCCGATGAAAACCTGTAAAATCCCAGACCTGAGCCCAGCCAAGCGGGCCCGGTTTGGAGAGCCGGAGCGGCGAAGCGGGCGACTTGCGGCGCAAGGAGCGATGCCAAGCCTGCGGCGGCGAGGAGGAGGGCACCGAAATGCTGGAAGAACTCAAGCAGGGCAGCAAAGTGGTGGGCGCCAAGCAGACCCGCCGGGCCCTGAAGGACGGCCGGGCCAAGAAGCTCTTTCTGGCCAAGGACGCCGACCCCCGCCTGCTTCAGCCTCTGGTCCAGGAGGCGGTCCGCGCCGGTGTGCGGATCGAACAGGCGGACACCATGAAGCAGCTGGGCGAGGCCTGCGGCATTGCCGTGGGGGCCGCCGTGGCCGTTCTGGTATGATTTGACGCTCCCGCCTGAGGCGGGAAACAAAAATTCTTTTGGTTTTAACAGAATAAGGTCCCCTTATTTTGTTAAAATAAATACCATGCCCCACGGGGCAGAACTTTTGGAAAGGAGGAAAAACATGCCTACTTTTAATCAGCTGGTCCGCAAGGGCCGCGAGCAGGTGACCACCAAGTCTACCTCCCCCGCCCTCCAGCACGGCCTGAACACTCTGAAGAACCGCCAGACCGATCTGCCTTCTCCTCAGAAGAGAGGTGTGTGCACTGCCGTTCGTACTTCCACTCCTAAGAAGCCGAACTCCGCTCTGCGTAAGATCGCCCGTGTGCGTCTGACCAACGGCTATGAGGTCACCGCCTACATTCCCGGCGTGGGCCACAACCTGCAGGAGCACTCCGTGGTGATGATCCGCGGCGGCCGTGTCAAGGACCTGCCCGGTGTGCGTTACCACATCATCCGCGGCTCTCTGGACACCCAGGGCGTCAACGGCCGTATGCAGGCCCGTTCCAAGTACGGCGCCAAGCGTCCCAAGGCCGGCAAGAAGTAATTTTTTGCAGAGCAAAAAATTACTGTAGGGGCGAACAGCGTTCGCCCGCCTGTCAGGTTTATCATACCTGACCCCCAAATTGCATTGTGCGTTTCGCGCAAGGCAACTCCGCCTTGCCGAGCGTTTCCTATATATGTACGTATATGGGCAGACCTCGGACAGGCATTACACGGAACAGCAGCGCTGTTTCGAGTACCTATGATTTCTAATTTTATAAGAAGGAGGGAAGCAACGTGCCCAGAAGAGGAAATGTACCCAAGCGGGAGGTTCTGCCCGATCCGCTGTATAACTCCGTTTTGGTGACTAAGCTGACCAACAGCATTATGCTGGACGGCAAGAAGGGCGTGGCCCAGAAGGTGGTCTACGGTGCCTTCGACATCATCAAGGACAAGACCGGTAAGGAGCCCATGGAGGTTTACACCCAGGCTCTGGAGAACATCATGCCCTCCCTGGAGGTCAAGGCCCGCCGTGTGGGCGGCGCCACCTACCAGGTGCCCATCGAGGTCCGGCCTGAGCGCCGTCAGACCCTGGGTCTGCGCTGGCTCACCACTTACGCCCGCAACCGGGGCGAGAAGACCATGAAGGAGCGTCTGGCCGGCGAGATCATGGACGCCGCCAACAACTTGGGCGGCGCTGTGAAGAAGCGCGAGGACACTCACAAGATGGCCGAGTCCAACAAGGCTTTCGCCCACTATCGCTGGTAATCCAAAAGGAGACGAAGTATGCCTAGAAAAGTTTCTTTGGAGAATACCCGTAATATCGGCATCATGGCCCACATCGACGCCGGTAAGACCACCACCACCGAGCGTATTCTGTACTACACCGGCGTCAACTACAAGATCGGCGAGACCCACGAGGGTACCGCCACCATGGACTGGATGGCCCAGGAGCAGGAGCGCGGCATCACCATCACCTCCGCCGCCACCACCTGCTATTGGCAGGGCACCAAGAACCAGTTCCCCCAGACCCGCATCAACATCATCGACACCCCGGGCCACGTGGACTTCACCGTAGAGGTGGAGCGCTCCCTGCGCGTGCTGGACGGCTCTGTGACCGTCATGTGCGCCAAGGGCGGCGTGGAGCCCCAGTCCGAGACTGTGTGGCGCCAGGCCGACCACTACAAGGTCCCCCGCATGATCTACGTCAACAAGATGGACATCATGGGCGCCGACTTCTATCATGTCCTGGACATGATCGCCGACCGCCTGAAGGCCAACGCCGTGCCCATCCAGCTGCCCATCGGCTCTGAGGACACCTTCAAGGGCATCATCGACCTGGTGGAGATGGACGCCGATATCTACTACGACGAGCTGGGCAAGGACATGCGTGTGGAGCCCATCCCCGAGGATATGATGGAGAAGGCCCAGGAGTACCGCACCAAGCTGCTGGACGCCTGCGCCGACATCGACGAGGAGATCATGATGCTGGTGCTGGAGGAGCAGCCCGTGCCCCAGGATATGATCCGCCGGGCGCTGCGCAAGGGCACCATCGACAACCTGCTGGTCCCCGTCACCTGCGGTACCTCTTACCGCAACAAGGGCGTGCAGAAGCTGCTGGATGCCATCGTGGACTATATGCCCTCTCCCCTGGACATCCCCGCCATCAAGGGCGTGGATCCCGAGACCGACGAGGAGGACGAGCGGCCCGCTTCCGATGAGGCCCCCTTCTCCGCCCTGGCCTTCAAGATCGCCACCGACCCCTTTGTGGGCCGTCTGTCCTTTATCCGTGTGTACTCCGGTACCCTGAATACCGGTACCACGGTGCTCAACTCCACCAAGAAGCAGCGTGAGCGCATCGGCCGCATCCTGCAGATGCACGCCAACCACCGTGAGGATATCGAGACCGTGTACTCCGGCGACATCGCCGCCGTCATCGGCCTGAAGAACTCCACCACCGGCGACACCCTGTGCGACCCCGCTCACCCCATCATTCTGGAGAGCATGGAGTTCCCTGACCCGGTCATCCGCGTGGCCATCGAGCCTAAGACCAAGGCTGGCCAGGAGAAGATGGGCATTGCTCTGGCCAAGCTGGCCGAGGAGGATCCCACCTTCAAGACCTACACCGACGAGGAGACCGGTCAGACCATCATCGCCGGCATGGGCGAGCTCCACCTGGAGATCATCGTGGACCGCCTGCTGCGCGAGTACAAGGTGGAGGCCAACGTGGGCGCGCCCCAGGTGGCCTATAAGGAGACCATCCGCAAGGCTGTGGATCAGGACACCAAGTATGCCCGCCAGGCCAGTCCGGCGGTAAGGGCCAGTACGGCCACGTCAAGATCCACGTGGAGCCCAACGAGTCCGGCAAGGGCTACGAGTTCATCAACAACATCGTGGGCGGCGCCATCCCCAAGGAGTATATCCCGGCTGTCGACGCCGGTATCCAGGGCGCCATGCAGGCCGGTGTGCTGGCCGGCTACCCGGTGGAGGACGTGAAGGTCACCCTGTACGACGGCTCCTTCCACGAGGTGGACTCCTCTGAAATGGCCTTTAAGATCGCCGGCTCCATGGCCTTCAAGGAGGCCTGCCGCAAGGCCAACCCCGTTCTGCTGGAGCCCATCATGAAGGTGGACGTGATCGTCCCCGAGGACTATATGGGCGACGTCATCGGCGACCTGAACAGCCGCCGCGGCCAGATCCAGGGCATGGAGGCCCGCTCCGGCGCCCAGCAGATCGACGCGCTGGTTCCCCTGTCCGAGATGTTCGGCTACGCCACTGACCTGCGCTCCCGCACTCAGGGCCGCGGCCAGTACTCCATGGAGCCCCACAGCTATGTGGAGGTGCCCAAGAACATCGCCGAAAAGATCATCGCCCAGCGCGGCCGCAGCCAGGACTGATTTTTCACCTGATTCCGGCTTTTTGGGCTGAAATTGGGGTTGCATTTCCAGGCGGAATAGGATAAAATAACCCTGATATGCAAATCCCATCTTCTTCACGATTGACAACTGTAATATAAGGAGGAAATTTCTCATGGCTAAGCAGAAATTCGAGCGCACCAAGCCCCATGTCAACATCGGCACCATCGGCCACGTTGACCACGGCAAGACCACTCTGACCGCCGCGATCACCAAGTACCTGGCTATGAAGGGCCAGGCTCAGTTCGAGGACTACGCCAGCATCGACAAGGCTCCCGAGGAGAAGGAGCGCGGCATCACCATCAACACCGCTCACGTGGAGTATGAGACCGACGCCCGTCACTATGCTCACGT
>CASEKM010000035.1 GCA_949288405.1 uncultured bacterium
CCCGCGGGACCGCCCGGAGCGCTTGGGGCTGGGCGTGAGAGGGAGGGGTCAGGACATGAGCTGCTCCATCTCGTCCAGCAGGGAGCCGAACAGATCCAGGGCGGCCTGGACGGGCTCCGGGGAGGTCATGTCCACCCCGGCCCCCTTCAGCAGGTCGATGGGGTCACGGCTGCACCCGCCGGACAGGAACTCCAGGTAGTCCCTCACCGCCGGCTCCCCCTGGCTGAGGATGCGCCGGGACAGGGCGATGGCGGCGGAGTAGCCGGTGGCGTACTGGAACACGTAGTAGTTGTAGTAGAAGTGGGGGATGCGGGACCACTCCAGGGCGATTTGGGGATCGGAGACCATGTCCGGGCCGAAATAGGCCTGGTTCAAGGCTTGGTACTCCCGGCTGAGCAGGTCGGCGGTGAGGGTCTCCCCCTGGGCGGACAGCTCCCCCATGCGCAGCTCAAACTCCGCGAACATGGTCTGCCGGTACAGGGTGCCCTTGAACTGCTCCAGGAAGTGGTTGATGAGCCAGGCCCGGCGGCGCTTGTCGGTGGTGGTCTTCAGCAGGTGCTCCATGAGCAGGGCCTCGTTGCAGGTGGAGGCCACCTCTGCCACAAAAATCACATAGTCCCGGTACACGGTGGGCTGCGTCTGGTTGGACAGGTAGGAGTGGACGGCGTGGCCCAGCTCGTGGGCCAGGGTGAACATGCTGTCCAGGTCGTCCTGGTAATTTAAGAGAATATAGGGGTGGACCAGAGAGCCGGACATATAGCCCCCGGAGCGCTTGCCCACATTCTCATACACGTCGATCCACCGGTGGTCCATCCCCTCCCGGAGGATGGCCTGGTACTCTGTGCCCAGGGGGGCCATGGCCTGGAGAACGGTCTCCTTGGCCTCCTCATAGGGGATCTTGGCGTCGATTCCGGACACCATGGGGGCGTACACGTCGTACATGTGCAGCTCGTCCACCCCCAGCAGCTTCTTCCGCAGGCGCACATACCGGTGCATCTTGTCCAGGTTGGCCCGGACGGCGGCGATCAGGTTGTGATACACCGCCTCCGGCACCCGGGTGGAGTCCAGGGAGGCGGCCAGGGCGCTGGGGTACTTCCGGGCCTTGGCGAAGAACTCCAGCTGCTTCACCTGGGCGGACAGGGTGGCCGCCAGGGTGTTCTTCACCCCGCCGTAGACGGAGTACAGGTTCTCAAAGGCGGACTTGCGCAGGGCGCGGTCCTCGCTGGACATGAGCAGGGTGTAGGAGCCGTTGGACAGGGGGTGGCGCTCCCCACGGCCGTCCACCGCGTCGGGGAAGGTCAGGTCCGCGTCGGACAGCTTGGAGAAGATGTCGTCCGGGGCCTGGGCCAGCTCTCCCACCCCGGCCAGCAGCTTCTCCTCCGCGTCGGACAGGGTGTGCTCCCGCCGCGCCTGGATGAGGTCGAAATACCGGCGGTACAGCTCCAGCTCCGGCTTCTGGGCATAGAATTGTTCCAGCGTCTCCTCCGGGATGCGGATGACCTCGGGGATCTCAAAGGACACCGCCTGGGAGAAGGCCACATACAGGCTGGTGATCTTGCCCACCATGGCCTGGTACTCGGGCACCCGGGTGTCCTCGTCTGTTTTTCGCTGGGCGTAGTCCATGAGCTTCACCAGCAGCTCTCCGGCCTCCTGCTCCAGGGTGACGTACTGGTACAGGGTGTCCGCGCGCTCTGAGAGGCGGCCGGCGTAGGACGCCAGCTGGGGGACCATGGCCTGGAGCCGGGCAAAGTCCTCCTGCCAGGCCTGGTCAGTGGGGTACAGGTCGGCGGTGTTCCAGGTGAACTCCGGGGCGATTTGAGCCCGCTCCGGGATGGCTTTGGGCTGTGACATGGGAAAACCTCCTGATGGAAAAAGTAGCAGTAACAGTATGGTACCACAGGGCGGAAAATATCGCAATGGGAGGGAACAACGGCGCGCCTCCAGGTGTGGGGAGGCGCGCCGGGCGGGGAGCTGTCTGCCATTACCGGGGAGCGGCCGTCTCCTCCGGCGGAGGGGCGGCGCGCTTCTTCCGCCGGCGGCGGAGCAGAAAGACAGAAAGGGCCAGCAGAAAGACGCCCAGGGGGATCAGCCACAGCCAATGGCTGGAGGGGGCGGGGGTGAGGCAGAAGGTCACCGGCCCGGAGGCGACGGGCAGCAGCAGATACTGGCCGTCCAGCGCAAAGTCCCGCCGGTTCCAGGTCCCGCCCTCCTGGACCCAGAGCAGGTACCGCTGTCCCCGGTCGGGGAGGCGGAAGTGGACGGTGTAGGCGGCGCCGGGGAAGTCCGGGTCGTCCACCGCCACGGTGTAGGCGGTGCCGGTATAAACCGTCCCGTCCTGGGCCGTCCAGGAGACCTCCCGGGCGGTGTGGGAGACCTGGGCCCGGCTCCCGAAGCTGCCGTCCACCAGGATCTGGGGCAGCTGTCCTCCGTCGGTGAGGGCGGAGGCGTAGGGGGTGTAGACTGCCTCCACCGTCTGGCTGGCAGTGAGGTGGGTGTAGTCCAGCTCCGGCCAGGCGGCGGAGTAGCCCGCCTTGGGCGGGATGGCGGGCAGGGTGTCCACCCCGCCGCCGTACTGGAAGGGGAGAACGGCCACCGTCCGGCCATCAGCGGTGAAGGTCAGCTCCAGCTGGGTGAACTCCGCCGGAGCGCCCGGGGTGGCGCACAGCACGTCGAAGGAGACCGGCTGGGCCTTTCCCTCGTAGCTGATGCCGTCCAGGGCGGCCAGGGTATCGCTGGTGAAGGTGTTGCCTGTGACGGTGCCCTCCGGGTCCGTGTCCCCCGCGATGGCCCCCACGCAGGCCTCCCCGCGGTCCAGGGTGACCAGGGTGTGGCAGCCGGTGACCGTGGCTCCCAGCCCGGCCACCCCGCCCACATAGTCCCCGCCTGCCAGGGAACACTTGGACCAGCAGTCCCGGATGGTGCCCCAGGAGGCCCCGGCGATGCCCCCCACGTAGCTGCCCCCGGTGCTCTCCACCGGGCCGTAGCCCCCGCAGCCAGAGACCATGCCCAGGTCCATGCGGCCCACCACGCCGCCGGCGTAGTCCTTTTTTCCGGTGACGGTCCCCTGATTGACGCAGGAGAACACCACCGCCTTGGTCTGGTACTGGAAATCCAGGGAGCGGTCCCCCTCCCGGACCAGGTCGTCCTCCGGGTCGAAGTCGTACTCCAGAGCCATAGAGCCCGCCACCCCGGCCACATTGACGTCGCCCTCCACCGCGCCGGTGTTGCGGCAGCCGGAGATCCGGCCGGAGGTCTGGGACAGGTCCGCCTGGTCGGACTGGTCCTGAAAGCGGTCCTCCAGGGCGGTCTCCCGGGGCGCCTGGAGCTCCTCCCGGAGCAGGCCGGTGATGACCCCCAGCTGGTCGTTGATGGCGTTCCAGTCGTCCAGCAGCAGGTCGGCGGACTGGGTGAGGATGTCCCCCAGGGCCTCTCCCTGGTCCAGCAGACCGGACAGGGCGTCATCCAGGGCGTCCCCCTTCTCCCGCAGCGCTCCGCTCACCGGTTCCAGGGTGATGACCGGCTGCCCGGCCAGCTCCCGGACCACCTGGTACAGCTCCCGGGTGGCGCCGGACAGCCCCCTGGAGAAGTCCTCCAGGGTATCCCCGGCCTCCTCCAGGGCGGTGTCTCTGCCCGCCTGGCGGAACAGCTTTTTCAGCTGGCCCAGGGCGTCCAGGCCCCGGTCCATAGCCTGGTCCAGGGCGTCCCCGGCGGCGGACAGGGAGCTGCCGGCGGCTTTGACCTGGTCCCGGGCGGCCTCCAGCTCCGCCTGGGAGAGGGAGGGCAGCAGGAGCTTGGACGCCGCCTGGCGGAGAGCCTGGAGGTCCCCGCGGGTCTGGTCCAGGGCGGACCGCAGGGCGGGAAGAGCGGCCTCCAGCTCCGCCTGGAGCTGCTGGCCCTCCGGCGACGCCTTCAGGGCCTCCCAGGCGGCCTGGACCTCCTCCAGAGCGGCCTCTCCCCGATCCAGCTGTGCCTCCAGCTGGTCCAGCGCGTCGCTCAGATTGCCGCCGGCGGGGGCGGAGAGGACGGCGTCCAGAGACGACTGGAGGGCGGCACGAGCGGAGGCTATGTGTACGTCCGCCAGAGCTAGGGCGGCGCTTCCGGCGTAGAGGCGGTCCAGAGCGCCCTCCTGATCTCCCAGGGAGAGCTGGACCAGGGCGGCGGAAGCCTCCAGCCCGGCGGCGGCAAGGGAGCCCCCCGCCTGGGCCAGCTGGCCGGCGGCGGTCCCCAGGGCGGACAGGTTTTCCGCCGAGGCCCCCTCCCGGACCAGGGGGCCCAGGGCGCTCCCCACCTGGAGCAGGGCGTCCGCCGTCTGCCCGCCGGCGGCGGAGAGGGCGTCCAGGCTGGACAGCAGGTCCTCCCACTCCTGGGTCCCCTGGAGAACTTGGCCGCCCTCCCGGAGGATGCGGCCCGTCTCCCCCAGGGCGGAGGCCAGCTGGCGGGTGTGCTGGGACAGGGACTGGAGGGCGGTCTGGGCCTCCTGCAGGGCGGCCTGGCTGTCCTGGGGCTTGCCCAGGGAGGCCTTCAGGTGTTCCAGGGCGGAGCTCAACCGCTCCAGGGCCTCCCGGCTCTTCTGCCCGGCCGTCTGCACCTGGGAGAGGGCGTCCCGGAGGGAGCCTGCGGCCTCCTCCCCCAGCCCGGCCGTCTCTTTCAGCGCCTGGATGCCCTCCTGGAGCTGCTGGGACAGGGTCTCCAGCAGGGCCAGCGTGTCCGCCGTCTCATCCAGGATGGGGGGGGTCTGATCCAGGGCCCAGGCGATGCGGGCGGTGAGGTCGTTCACCGAGTCGATGGTCCCGTCGGCCCAGTCCTGGGCGACGCCGGCCAGTTCCCCGGCGAGGGCCTGGGTGGTCCTGGCCTGTTGGGACAGGGCGTGGAGCTGGGCGGAGACGGCGTCGGAGGAGCCCCGCAGATGCTCCGACGTCTGATCCATCAGGCCCCGGAGCACGTCCAGCTGGTCCACCAGCCGGCCCAGGGTCCCCTGGTCATAGCGCACCACCACCTCCGGCTCCAGCTGTCCGGCGATGCCGCCCACGTCCTTCCGGCCCCGGATGGTCCCGCTGTTGGAGCAGCCGTCCAGGTAGCCGGACTGCCGGCCGGCCACGCCCCCCACGTTGTAGCCCACATGGGCATAGCCCACGTCGCCCCGGTTGCGGCAGCTCTGAAGGATGCCGGTGGACAGGCCGGCGATGCCGCCGATGTCGGTGCAGGCGGGCAGGTTTTCCGCGGCGTTGAGCTGGTCCAGATTCAAGCTGTCCCGGCTCACCTCCGGGTCCGTCTGGGTGGTGTTGACGCAGCCGCTGTTTTCGCACTGGACGGCGCTGCCCCGGTTCTCTCCCACGATGCCCCCCACCGCGTGCTCCCCGGTGACCGAGCCGGAGAAGGAGCAGTTGATGATCTGCCCCTCCGTCTCGTTGCAGCCGGCCACGCCGCCCACCTGGTTCCCGCCCTGGACGGTGCCGGAGAAGGAACAGCCGGTCAGGGTCCCCCGGTTGCTGCCCGCCAGGCCGCCCAGGGTATTCCGCTGGCTACTGGGGGCGAGGGCGCCCGTCACGTTCAGATCCTGGACCAGAGCGCCCGGCTGGAGGTAGCGGAAGAACCCCTGGGTGCTGCCGCTGCCGGTGAGGGACACCCCGGAGATGGTGTGGCCCTGCCCCAGAAAGGTGCCGCCGAAGGTGGGGATGGGGGTGAAGGCCCGGCCGGTGAGGTCGATGTCCTGTTCCAGGACCACGGTCTTCCCCTGGGACCAGGTGTCCAGGGAGCAGTTCCGGGCCAGCGTCTCCAGGTCCTCCGCCGTGCGCAGGGAGACGGTCCCGGCCTCCCCGGCAGCCAGGGCGGCGGGGGCGAGCAGGGAGAGCAGGCACAGCAGGGCCAGCAGCAGGGCGGGGGCTCTATGGATGTTCTTCATGGGGTGGTTCCTCCTTTTGGGATTCCTCCTGATAGGCGCCGGACTCCATCACCGCGGACAGGTCGCCGTGGAACGCCCCCCGGATCTCCGCATCCACAAAGCCGTTGACCCGGCCCCGCACCCGGCCGTTGAGGTAGATGGAGCCGCTCAGCTGCCGCCGGGGCAGGGGAGACAGGGGAGCCTTGACGCTGAAGCGGGTGCGCTCCACAACGGCGTCTCCCAGCAGCAGGATCTGGGGCAGGATGAACATGACCAGGAACATGGAGATCAGGGTGCCCCGGCTGAGGCACTCCCCAATGCCCACAATGGCGGTGTTGGTGGTGATCTGCCCGATGAGAAAGGCGGCGGAGGTGAGGATGCTGCCCGAGGTGAGCACTGTGGGGAAGGAGAGGTCCAGGGCCTTGATGATGGCCTCCCGCCGGGGCATGGTGCGCTTCAGGTCGGTGTACCAGGTGGAGATGACGATGGCGTAGTCGATATTGGCCCCCATCTGGATGGCGGTGACGATGAGGTAGCTGAGGAAAAAGAGGTTGGTGCCCGTCAGGGTGGGGAAGGAGAAGTTGATCCAGATGCTGCCCTGGATGACCAGGATCAGCAGGATGGGCAGGCCCACCGACAGGAAGGTGAACAGCAGCACCAGGATGACGAACACCGCCGACAGGACGCTGATCATGATGTTGTCCCGGGCGAAGGAGACCGACTGGTCGTAGTCGCTGGTGGAGTTGCCCACCAGGTAGATGTCCTCCGGGCTGTAAAAGCGTTCCGCCTCCCGGTGGATGGTCTGGAGAAAGTCGAAGGTCTCCTGACCCTCCTCGGGCAGATCCAGCCGGATCACCAGCCGGGAGTAGTGCTCCCCCAGCATCTGGGCCCGGGCGTCCTGGAGCTGCTGGTACAGGTCGTCCAGCTCCGCCTCTCCGTCGGCGTCCAGGGAGAAGTAGCCCGCCTCCTTCTCCTGGTAGACGAACAGGAACATATCCATCAGGGGGACTGCGTAGTCGTCCAGACCGCCGATGATCCGGCCGTACGACTCGCTGTCGGCGGCATAGGCGGCGTACAGCAGGCACACCACCTCATAGTCCAGATCCATCATCTCGGAGAACTCCCGGGGGGTGAGCTGGTCGGTGAGGGTATAGCCGTCCATGGCTTCGATGTTGGCCAACCCCATGGCGTAGTCCACCTGGTCATAGCGCTCCAGCCGGTCCAGCAGGGCCTTCTCCCGGTCATAGTCCCCCACCGGGACCAGCAGAGCCATGATGTTCTGGGCGCCGAAGACCGCCTCCACCCGGTCCTGGGCGGCCTGGCTGTCACTCTGCCGGTTGGTGTGGACCAGCGTCTCCCCGTACACATAGGGACAGCGGTTGGAGAGGAAAAATCCGGCCGCCACCGCCAGAACAAAGAGGGGGACCCCCACGAAGCGCAGGCGGCACACCAGCTTGCCCCACCGGTCGATGGAGGGGACCAGGCTCCGGTGCCGGGTCCGCTCCATGGCCCGGGAGAACAGCATGAGCAGGCCGGGCATCAGGGTGAAGACCGACAGCATGCTCAGCAGGATGGCCTTGATGAGCACCATGCCCAGGTCGAAGCCGATGCGGAACTGCATGAACATCATGGCGGCCAGACCGGAGATGGTGGTCAGGCTGCTGGCGGAGATGGAGGGGATGGCGGCGGTCACCGCCCGGATACAGGCCTGCCGGTCCCCGTAGGACTCCCGCTCCTCCAGAAAGCGGTGGAGGAGGATGATGGCGTAGTCGATGGCCAGGGCCAGCTGGAGCACCACGGTGACCGAGTTGGATACGAAGGAGATCTCTCCGAAGATAAAGTTGGTGCCCTTGTTCAAAATGGCGGCCGCCCCGAAGGTGAGGATGAGCACCGGCACCTCCGCGTAGGAGCGGGAGGTGAGGGTGAGCACCAGCACGATGATAATGGCGGCGATCACCAGGATCACCCCCATCTCCTGGTCCAGGGATTTGGACATGTCGCTGCCCACGGCGCTGGAGATATAGGCGTCGTAGGGGGCGAGCAGGGCCCGGAGCTCCTCCATAGCCTCCAGGCTGACCGGGTCGTCCTCCTCCCCCTGAAAGGTGACGGTGATGAGGACATTGGAGCCCCGGACATACTGGGCCAGCTCCTCCGGGGTCTCCGGGGCGTCTTCGTCCTCCTGGGCGGAGGGAGGGCCGCCGTCCCCCAGGGCGGCGGAGGAGACGCCCTCGATGTCCTCCAGTTGCAGGGCCAGCTCCTGGGCCAGCTCCACGGTGGTGTTGGAGACCATGACCCGGGCGGTGGCGTAGGTGGTCAGCTCCTGCTCCATAATGGTCAGCCCCTGGCGGGTCTCGGTGTTCTTTGGGAGGTACTCGGTGAGGTCGTCGCACACCCGGACCCAGCCCTGGGCCACGGCGCAGAAGGCGATGGCGCACAGGTAGAGAAAAAAGATCAGGTTGCGTTTGTCCACCAAAAAGGCGGCCAGTTTTTCCAAAAACGGGGTGCGTCTGCTGGTTTCTTCCATAGGTCAGCCTCTTTTCCTGGGAGAGAGCGGGGAGACGGAGGCGGGCGCCTCCTCCTGAAGGCGTACGCCGGACCAGCGCATCCGGCACTCCGGGGCGGTGGTCCACCCGGTGAGCCCCCGGCCCTGGAGCTCCAGACGGGTGACGCAGGAGAAGTCCCGCATGGCGGTGTGTAGCTGGTGGCGCAGCAGCAGACTGCCGCCGGGGAGGCGCTCCCCCTCCAGGGGGTTTTGAAAGCCCACCAGCTCCAGGGTGCCGGTGACCCGGGCGCCCCGCCGCTCTAAGGTCAAAGTTCCGGCCCGGGGGCCCAGCTGGCTGAACAGGGTCACTTGGTATCGTTCCGTCATGGCGAAGCCTCCTCAACGCTTGTTCTGTCCCAAGCATAGACCGCCGTTCCGGCGGGAACAAGATGCAAAATGCGGTCAACTGTCAGATTTCTGACAGTTGACCGCAAATTGAATCTATGCCGCCGGGGGTGGCTGTGGTATACTGGGGGCGAGACAGGGGGGCGGAGATGTGAGAAAACGCACCTATGAGGCGACCTATGCCACCAAGCGGGCCATCTGCGCGGCGCTGAAGGAGCTGATGGCGGAGCGGCCGCTGAACAAAATCACCATCGGCGAAATCATGGCCCGGTGCGGCATGGCCCGGCAGCACTTCTATTACCACTTTGAGGACCTGTACGACGCGGTGTTCTGGATGTTTGAGGAGGAGGCGGTCTCCCTGCTGCGCCGGCACGAGGGGGCCCTCCTGTGGCAGGACGGCCTGCTGCAGCTGTTCCAGTACCTGCAGGAGAACCGGGCGGTGTGCCTGTGCGCCCTGAACTCCATGGGCCGGGAGCACCTGAAGCACTTCTTCCAAAAGGACATCAGCGCCGTCATCCGCAACACCATCCAGACGGTGGCGGAGGAGCGGGGTTGGGACCGGGACGGGGTGGATGCGGAGCTGCTGACCCAGTTTTATGTGGGGGCCCTGGCGGGGATCACCGAGCGCTGGCTGCTGGGGGAGATCCCCAAGACCCCCCAGGAGCTGATCCGCTTTGCGGATATCATGCTCACCGACCAGGTGCGGGGGGCCTCCCTCCGCCTGGGCGGACAGGAGGCGCCGGAGGGCACCCGGCGGGAGGACAGATAGCAGAGCAAGGCGCCCCTCGGGCCGGATCAGTCCGGCTTCGAGGGGCGCCTTGACCTGTATGCGCTGATTGGGGCGGAGGGCTCAGAGCACCAGCTCCTGGGTGATCTCCGCCAGGCTGTGGACGCCGCAC
>CASEKM010000036.1 GCA_949288405.1 uncultured bacterium
CATGAAGGAGGCACACTATGGATGAACTGAACCGCGCGATGAACGAGCAACTGAAGAAAACCGTGGCCGACCTGGCCGCCCACAACGACGAGACTGGCGACGGCAAGCTGGACGCCGCCGACCTGAAAGCCCAGCTGAACCGCATTGAGGCCCAGCTGCAGTTGCAGGACGGGCAAAACCGCAACATCATGCGCAACCAGCGCCTGCGTATGCTGCTGAGCGTGATCATCACCATCGTGCTGCTGGTGGCGCTGGTCTGCGTGGGGCTGAGTCTGCTCAATCAGCTGGGTGTGTTTGGACGGTAGTCCAGAAGTCAACGCATAGGGGGATTTCCTTTGTTTAGCTTTCTGTTGCGACAACTGACCGGCTCCGTGGGGATCTTTTTCCGCACCATCCGGGCGTTTTTCACCCGGCAGGTGACCCGGGTCGGAGCCTACGGCCGCCGGGTGACCAACGTCTCCCGGTACGCCACCAAGGTGGCGTCCACCTCCTTCCAGGGGGCGGCCAAGGCGGTGAAAAAGCCCACCAAGCGGGGGGACTATATCGAGACGAAGGAGCTGTTCATCTCCAAATCCTTTCTGTTCCTGCTGGCGGTGGGGCTGGCGGTCGCCATACTGCTGATCTACTTTGTGGTGTGGCCCTTTCTGCTCAGCCACTTCTTCACCGCCCGCTTCTGGCAGGGGGATAAGGAGCTGGAGAGCTGGTCCGGCCGGGTGATCGTCTACTATGACGAGGACAAGCAGACGCCCATGTACCGGGGGACGCTGGAGGATGGGTTGCTCCAGGGCCCGGGGGAGGAGTACGACGAGGCCGGACTGCTCACCTATGAGGGAAACTTTGCGGACGGCGTGCGCAGCGGAAACGGCTCCTGCTATGAGGGCGGCGTGCTGGTCTATGAGGGCGCCTTTGCCAACGGCCTGTACGAGGGGATGGGCAGCCTGTTTGAGGACGGAGTCCTGTGCTACCGGGGCAGCTTCGTGGCCGGCCTCCAGGAGGGGGACGGCACCGCCTATTATCCCAGCGGACAGCGGGCCTATGCCGGCGTCTTTGCCGAGGGCCTCTATGAGGGGGAGGGCACCGAGTACTGGGAGAGCGGCCAGGTGCGCTACCGGGGCTCCTTTGCCCAGGGCCTCTACGACGGCAGCGGCACCCTCTACCTGGAGGACGGGGACCAAATCCGCGGCGAGTTCTCCGCCGGAGCGGCGGAGGGGACCGTCCAGTGGTATCAGGACGGCAAGCTCTGGTACGAGGGCGGCCTGACGGACTGGGCGGTTGACGGCTTCGGCACCCTCTACGCCGAGAGCGGAGACGCCATCTACGCGGGGGAGTTTGACCGGGGCACCCTGGACGGGGCGTGGCTGCTGGAGCTGACCGCCGGGGACCTGCGGGCGGCCTTCGGCGAGGCCAAGCTCACCGAGACCGGCCGGGGAGACGGCTTCCTCATTGAAAATCAGCAGCTGGGGCTCACCGCCCTGTGCAGCTATCAGCAGGGGGAGACGGAGCCCCAGGTGTACCGCCTGTGGCTGGAGCCCGGGGAGGGCTCCCCCCACGCAAAGCTCATCCCCTGGGAGAGCCTGGAGGAGGCGGACCAGTGGGCCGTCCAGGACCGGGACCCCGCCCCAGAGCTGTGGGTCCTGCGCGGGGCGGTCTATCAGGCGGACGGAACGGTGGGAGGCGACTGGTTCCAGAACCAGTACCGCTATGAGACCTATGCCTGCACCCTCCTCAGCGAGGACGAGGCCAGCGCTCCCGCGGTCATCAGCTGGAGCCGGGACCTGTCCCTGCCCTCCGGCACGCCCGCCGGAGACGCGGCGGTGTCCCAGGCCCAGGAGCGGCTGGATACCCTCTTGGCCGCCCTGGACGGGGCGGGAAGCGGCGGCGGCAGCGCCGCCGGGGCCTCCGGCCTGGGGGATGTGGAGCGGATGCTGGCGCTGATGCTCACCGCACAGGACGGGGAGACGCTGGTGGACGCCCTCACCGACTACTACATATACCGGGAGATGGCCGCCGCTCTGGAGGGCAGCCAGCCTATGCTGGAGCAGAACCTGGCCGCCGCACAGACCCAGCTGGACCGGGGCAGCGGCGCCCAGGAGGCGGTGGACGCCGCCCAGAAGGAGCTGGATGAGCTGGACCGGCAGCTGGCCCAGTATGAGACGGGGCAGGAGCAGGCGCTGCTCACCATCCAGGCGCTGAGCAAGCTGGACCCGGAGGAGTACGATCTGCAGAAGGTGCTGGTCACCTTTGACCCGGTGGAGCTGGATGTGTCCGCCTTGACGGCGGCCGCCGTGGAATATGCCCGGGAGACCGGCGGCCAGGCACAGACGGACGCCGGCGCCCTGGAGCGGGAAGTGAAGTCGGCGGTGCTGGATCTGAGCATGGCCTATGAGTCCATCCGCGCGGCCAGGGAGACGGTGGAGCAGACCGCCGCCGGGGTGGAGCGGCAGACCCAGGCCTATGCCACCGGGAGCGGGACCCGAGAGGCCCTGTACAGCGCCCAGTGTGCACAGAACGAGGCCGCCGCCGTCCTGTGTCAGGCCATCGGCGCCTTTACCAAGCAGGCCAACCACCTGAATACCCTCTCCGGCGGCTGGGTGGCGGAGCACTGCGGCTGGATGCCGGACACCTTCGCCGCCCTGTTCCAGAGCGAGATCCTCCGCGGCCAGGAGGCCGCCCAGAAGGCGGAGGAGGAGCGGAAGGAGCAGGAGGAGCAGGCCGCCCAGACCATTCAGGAGGAGCAGCAGGCCCAGCAGGGGCAGGACGCTCCGGCGGAGGAGCCCGGCCAGGAGGCCGCCTCCTCCCAGGAGGAGACGGAAGACTGACGGAAGCGCGCGTTGCGCACAAGGGAGGCGGAACCTATGGCAGATTATACGGCCCTGGTGGAGGCGGGCAGCGCCCTGGTGGAGCTGCTCCGGGACAACCTCACCCCGGAGCCCATCAGCAACCGGGAGCTCATCGCCCTGTGCTCCCCCCATGAGAGCGAGAACAACCAGCTCACCCTCTACCTCTATCAGGTGGAGGAGGACACCCAGGGGGTGCAGAGCGGCTACTACCAGGTGGGACAGAATGTGGAGCGCATGCGCCCCGCCCGCTATAACCTGCGCTTTCTGGTGACCGCCCACTCCAAGGCCCCGGCGCAGCTGCGGCAGGCGGACCAGTACCGCATGGTGGGGGCCGCCCTCCAGGTGCTGAAGGACCACCCGGTGATCGACCGGCAGTACCTGAGCGGCTCCCTGGCGGAGCAGAACGCCGTGGTCCGGGTGGTGCTGGAGAAGACCCCCCAGGACCAGCTGCTGAAGATCTGGAACAACACCTCCACCACCTATAAGCTCTCCTTTGTGGTGCTGCTCACCGGGGTGGAGATCGAGTCCCGGCGGGAGCGCCGGTTCAGCCGGGTCACCGACGTCACCATCACCACTGACCAGAAGAGCCAGGCAAAGGAGGAGAAGCCGTGATCAGCATGCATGTCAGCGCCGTGTGCCGGGTGCGGGACGGCTTTACCGGCCGGGCCATGGAGCCCTCCGGCCTGGTGTGTACTCTGGACGGCGCTCCCTTCCGGCCGGTGGGAAAGCCGGGGGGATATCTGGTCCTGGTCAATCTGCCCGGCGGGACCCACCGCCTGTCCCTGCGGTGTCAGGGCTATCAGGAGGAGTGGGTGGAGATCCGGTCCGGCCGGGGGACCCAGGAGCTGGACGTGACCATGAAGCCGGGGGAGGGCTACCCCTTCCGGCAGGAGGTCACCCTGCTCACCCTGACCATTTTGGAGGGCGGGGAGCCCGCCGCCGGGCGGCAGCTGTGGCTGGCGGCCCCGGGCCCCACCGAAATGAAGATCGCCCAGACTAGGGCGGAGGCGGGCAGCACCGGCCTGCGGATCTTCTGCAAGGGGGCCGCCGCCCCCGCAGTGCCCGGGACCTATCTGATCGCCGACGGAGCGGACAGTGAGATCGTCTTTCTCCGCGCCCTGGAGGAGGAGATGGGGGAGCTGCTGGAGCCCCTCCGGCGGGGCCACGGCCGCAGCAAGTCCCTCCTGCCCGCCCAGCGGTACCACACCGGGGCGGACGGCGTCCTTCGCGCCGCCTTCCCGGAGCCGTGCACCCTGGAGGTGTGCGGCGGAGAGGGGGGCCTTCTGGCCAGCCTGGAGCTGACCCAGGGGGAGAACCGGCAGACGGTCCAGCTATAAAAGGAGGGTATCCATGGCGAATCCTGTTGTCAATACCGCGGTATGCACCTGCGCCTTCGGGGCCGCGCCGGTCCCGCTGACGGTGACCAGCCAGCAGACCGTGTTCATGTGCGGCATGCCCGCGGCCACCATCATGGACGGAGCGCCCTTGACCAATGTGGCCACCTTCGGCATGTGCTCCAACCCGGCCAACCCCACGGTGGCCGCGGCCACCGCCGCCGCGCTGGGGGTGCTCACCCCCATGCCCTGTATCCCCGCCACCGTATCCTGGGTGCCGGGGTGCCCCACGGTGCTGGTGTGCGGAAAGCCCCTGCTGAACAACACCAGCAAGCTCATGTGCTCCTACGGGGGCGTGATCCAGGTGACCATGACCCCGGCCATGACGGTGAAGGTGCCGTAAGACCGGAGCCCTGAGGGGAGAGGAGGGAGCGGGTTTGGAGGAATACGACCTGCGGGATGTGTCCTATGAAAAACTGAATCGGGGCTACGAGACTCAGTGGGAGCTGATGGACGACCTGTTTGCCTGGCTGGACCTGCGCATCTACTTCTTCTATGAGCACCACCAGTGGCTGGGCCCGAAGAACGACATGCGCAACATGATGGGCCTGGTGGTCAGCCGGGGCCGCCCAGCTGGGGCTGGCGGTCCAGCTGGACGGGAGCGAGGCCGCCCAGCTGGAGGCCGCCCGGACGACCATCTGTTCCAGGGTTGAACGGACGGAGGGGAGCTTTCCCCTGCTGCGGATGTTCCAGGCCCTGGGGCTGGAGGAGTTTGAGCAGGGGTGCCTGGTGCTGGCCTATGCGGCGGCCCTGGACAAGAAGTACGAGAAGCTGCTGGCCTATCTCCAGGACGACATCACCCTGAAAGCCCCCACCACCGCCCTGGCGGTCCAGCTCTTCCTGCCCCTGGAGTCCACCATGGAGGAGTACCTGTCCCGGTTTGCCCGGCGGGACAGATTTACCAGCCTCTTTGACCGGGAGCGGCTGCTGGCGGGGCAGCTGGTGCTGCACCCGGTGGTGCGGGAGTTCCTCAGCACCGGGACGGTGGCCCCCATGCCCGGCCTGCGCCTCTTTGACGGGGCGCGGGAGCGGCCCTCCGGGCCGCTGGTCACAGGGCAGGAGACGGCCCGGCGGCTGGACCTGCTGTACGGGGAGCCGGGGGAGCGGATGATCTGCCTCACCGGCGGTCCGGGGACGGGCAAGCGTTTTCAGGTGGAGCACCTGATGGCCCGGAGCGGACAGCGGTGCGTCTTTGTCTCTCTGGACTGTGAGCGGCCGGAGGAGCGGGCGGCGGAGGGCGTTTTGGCGGCCCGCCTCACCGGGGCCTGCCTGTGCTTTGGGCACATGGAGCGGCTGGACGCCGAGGGAAAGCGCCTCCCGGCGGAGGAGCGGCTGCTCCAGGACATCCTGGACCTGGAGCCCGCCCATGAGAAGATCTTCCTCCTGTCCCAGCTGCCCATCCGGGCCAGGCTGAGCCGGCTGACGGTGGAGCTGGAGGTGCCAGACCCCACGGAGGACGACCGCATCGCCCTGTTTCGGGCCTTCCTGGGGGAGACCGAGCTGGGAGACGGCCTGACTGTGGAGGAGCTGGCCGCCAAATTCCGCTTCTCCCCCCGGCAGATCCAGCTGGCCTGCCGCCAGGCGGCGGGGCTGGCCAGGCTGGAGGGGGAGGCGGCTGTCCCCAGCCGGGAGATGCACCAGTGCTGCTACCGGCAGGTGGTCCACAAGCTGGGGGACCTGGCCAGCCGGGTGCGCCCCGCCTTCCACTGGGACGACGTGGTCATGCCGGAGGGGCAGAAGAAGCTCCTGCAGCACGCCTGCGGCCACATCAAATTTCAGCACCGCATCTACTCGGAGTGGGGCTTCGACAAGAAGATCGCCTACGGCCGGGGACTGTCCATCCTCTTTGCCGGCGCCCCCGGTACGGGAAAGACCATGTGCGCCCAGGTGATCGCCAACGAGCTGAATATGGAGATGTACAAGATCAACATCTCCCAAATCGTCAGCAAGTACATCGGCGAGACGGAGAAAAACCTTCAGGCGGTGTTCACCGAGGCCAAGCGCTCCAACTGCGTCCTGTTCTTCGACGAGTGCGACGCCCTGTTCGGCAAGCGCAGCGAGGTGAAGGACGCCCACGACCGCAACGCCAACGTGGAGGTGGCCTACCTCCTCCAGCAGATCGAGGAGTACGACGGGGTGTGCATCCTGGCCACCAACCTGATCGGCAACATTGACGAGGCATTTATGCGCCGCATCACCTATGTGGTCCGCTTCCCCTTCCCGGACGCGGCCATGCGGGAGGAGATCTACCGGCGGACCATCCCCGCCGCGGCCCCTCTGGCCGATGACATCGACTGGGCCTTTCTGGCGGAGAAGTTTGAGCTCTCCGGCGGACACATCAAAAATATTGTCCTCTCCGCCGCCTTCCTGGCGGCGCTGGAGGGGCAGAGCATCGGAATGTCTCACCTGCTGCGCTCCGCGGTGGGGGAGATGAAGAAAAACGAGATCGTCGTGGTCCGGGAGGAGCTGCGGGAGTACGCGGACCTGCTGGACGGCTGAAGAGCTGCGGGAGTACGCGGACCTGCTGGACGGCTGAACCGGTCCCGGAGACAGAGCGGGGCCGGCGGGAACAGAAACGAGGTGGATCGCCCTTGAAACGGAATACACGCTTTACCCTGGGGAAAAAGCTGCTGCTGATGGTTCTGCTGGTGAGCTTGATCCTGAGCGCTGCCGCCTTGGCAGCGAGCTACTGGGCTTATCTCAGAGATACAAGGGCTCTGTATGGCCAGGTTGGAGAAAGTATTGCGAAAACCTTTGCAAGCCGGCTGAACCAGGAAGAACTGGACGGCTATGCCCGGCACGGTTTGGAGGACGAGCGGTATCAGGAGATCCAGGACGCGCTGGAGACTGCGGCGAGAGAGGGCGGAGCGGTCCGCCTGGATATTGTGTGTCCCCAGGAAAACGGCCTGCTGATTTTATTCAGCACTGGCGAGGCGGACACAGAAGGCAGAGTCTCTCTGGGAGATATTCGGCCCCTGAAGAACGATCTGGCAGATGTTCTGGCCGATATGCGCGCCGGAGGAACAGTAGACCCGGTGACCTGGCGGGACGGGGAGCTGGGCTGGAGGATGATGACTGCCGCTCCCGTACCTCAGTCAGACGGCGGGGCCGCCGCCTATGTGGTGGCGGAGCTGGACATGGACCCGGCGATTCAGGAGGAAAGAGGTTTCCTGCTGGGGACCGGCTCCCTGCTGGCGGTGCTTGCGGCGGGGCTGATCGTGGCATATATGCTGGTGATCCGCCGCAGCTTTATTCAGCCCATCCGGCTTTTGACCAAGGCGGCCCAGGACTATGAGGGGGGCGAGGACAAGTCCACCTTTACCAAGGTGAAGATCAAGAGCCACGACGAACTGCGAACCCTGTCCGACGCCTTTCGGATGATGCTGGTGGAGATCGATCTGAATAACTTTGAACAGAAAGAGCTGGCTGTTCGGGAGCAGAAGCTGGAGATCGAACTGCAGCTGGCCAACGAGCTCAACAGCTCCATGCTGCCCAAGGAGCTGCCCCAGCGGGAGCAGGGGTACGAATTTGACGTCCACGGTTTGCTGTGCTCCGGCCGGGAGGTGGAGTATGATTTCTATGATTACTTCATGCTGGACCAGGACCGCCTGTGCGTCATCATCGGCGCGGTGCCGGGCGAGGGGATCCCCCAGGCCCTTTACACCGTGATGGCCCAGACGGCCATCAAGAGCCAGCTTCGCTCTGGTGTGCCGCTGGCTGCGGCCATGACTGCCGCCAACAGCCAGCTCCATGAGATGAGCGGCACCTTCGTCCTCCATGCGCTGGTGGGGGTGTTGGACGGCATGACGGGGAAATTTTCCTGTATCAACGCTGGACAGGAAGTCCCGCTGCTCATGCGCAGTCAGGACTGGTACGAGTGGGTCCAGGCGCCCCCCTACGCTCCCCTGGGACAAAACGAGAACGTGGTTTATCAGGTCCTGGAGCTGGAACTGCACCAGGGAGACCGTATGTTCTTCCACACTCAGGGCTTGGGCGAGATTCAGGACCAGCATGGGAAGGCTTTTTCCGAGGAACAGCTTCGGGCTGCCCTGAACCTCAGCGAGAGCCGGGGCCTGGATCTGGTGCGCCAGCTGGAATTTATCCGAGATGAGGCGGCGGCTTACTCCAGCCGGGTGCAGGTGGACGGCTATGCCATGCTGACCTTGGAATACCGCCGGAAGGATCGGGCTATGGCACACTGTGTACTCACTGCCGGGCCGGAGGGGGAGCGGAAGCTGATGAACTTCCTTCGCGGACAGCTGAAGGCCAACGGATATACCGGCCGCCGGCAGGCGGAGGCGGCAGTCCTGGCCGACGAGCTGTTTGTCCTGTGCTGTCAGCAGGCGGAACCGGACGCCCGCTTTTTGGCCCAGTGTGCGATACCGGAGGGGGAGGATCTGATCGTGCTCCGCCTGAAGGGGCCGATGGGAGCCCAAAACCCCCTGCAGTCCACAAAGGGCGATTCCGCGGCCAGGGCGGCAAAGTATATCACTCAAAATGCCCAGCGGGTCACCTTTGAGAGTCGGGACAGTATGGACGTGGTGACCATGACGAAGAAAATGGAGACGGAGGTCTCTGAGCGAGCAGTGGAAAATCGCAGGATAGGGAGATAAAGCTATGGCGGAACAATATTTTCCAGCAAAGCTGGACCAGCTGGAACCGGTGCAGAAATTTGTGCTGGATCAGCTGAGCGGCTGCCCTTATACAGAGCGGACCCGGGCACAGTTGGACGTGGCGGTGGAGGAGATCTTCGTCAACATTGCCCACTATGCGTATCCTCCAGAGCAGACAGGATGGGCTTTGGTCCGCTGTCAGGTAGAGCAGGACCCGCTGCGAGTCCAGGTCCAGTTTGTGGACGGTGGAGTTCCCTTTAATCCCCTGGCCAAAAAGGATGCGGATATCACCCTGTCCGCTGAGGAACGGAATATCGGAGGACTTGGAATCCTGATGGTGAAGCGCTCCATGGATGCGGTGGAGTACGAGTATTCAGAGGGGAGAAACATCCTGACGATGACCAAGCAGCTTTGAAAACTGGATCGGAGCTGTGCCCTGGGCAGGTTCCCCAGCGGTATGGCTGCGGCAGTTGACAAGGTGTGGAAGGGTCGAAGTGCCGATAGAATACCGTATTGGTATGGTATATATTGACAGCTTTTGCCGTGCAAAATTAAGAAACGAGGTAATCAACGATGACGATCACAACAACGCGGAACGGCGGCGCTTTGACCCTTCAGCTGGAGGGGCGGCTGGATACCATGACCTCGCCTCAGCTGGAGGCGGAGCTGTCTGCGTCTCTGAATGGGGTGACACAGCTGACGCTGGATCTGCAGCAGCTGGGATACCTCTCTTCTGCGGGACTGCGGGTGATCCTGGGTGCACAGAAGCGGATGAACAAGCAGGGGCAGATGGTGGTGCGCCATGTGAACGAGACGATCATGGAAGTCTTTGAAGTAACTGGATTTGTGGATATTTTGACGATCGAGGCTTAATTGTATGTTGTTAGATGGTACAAAGTGGCAGTGCCGGCCGGTTCAATTGGAGGACCGACCGGCCATTGAGGCCATACGGGCCCGGGCAGGGCATACGCTCAGCGCCCATGCATTTCCTTCCCTGTATTTGTGGCAGCAGGAGATGGGGCTGTCTTTACACGTGGAAGATGAATTCTTTGCTGTTAAAATTGACAGCCGGGGCAGCAATGCGTGGTTTTTCCCATGCGGTGACGAAGAGAAGATCCGTCAGTTTATCCGCCATGGGATGGATACCGCTCATTTTTCTCTGTGCTACCTGCGGCCCAGCGATGTGCAGTGGCTGACAGACCACTTCCCGGGTCGTTGGGAGGTGCGCAGGGAGGAGGAGTCTGACGAATATATTTGCAAAATTTCCGATTACTTGGCAATGGAGGGAAGTAAGTACTCGGAGGTCCGGAAAAAAATTCGCCATTTAGAGCGGGAATACCATGTGAAGGTACAGCCGATTTCTGACGCAACGATTGGCGATGCGTACAGTGTCCTGAATCGGTGGCGTGAGGTAACTCATCACGCCAGCGATGGGAATGTGGAGGATCGGGTCGTCAGTGAGACGGCATTGCGGGAGCGCAGCGAATTGAATATTTTCGGCAGCATTCTATATCTGGATGAAAAACCAGTTGCCATGTATGCGGGCTTTCCGATCGACGCTGTAACCATGGATATAGTGGTAGGAAAGTGTGTCCCGGACGCACCGAATTATACGGTCTATTTTGCCATGCGAGAATTTTTAAGACAGAACCAAGGCGGCTTTCTCTATTGTAATTTAGAAGAGGATCTGGGAATTCCGGGGATCCGAATGGTAAAGAGAAAGATGCGGCCAATGGCGGTCAATGAAATTTGGGAGGCCGAATTGAAGTGATCAGAAGAGAAAAGGACTACTTCATTTCCCGCATGTTTCACCGTCTTTTGATTCCATCCCTGCTTTCGTCCGTCGGATTTGCTCTGGCAGATATGATGGATTCCATTGTGTTGGGACAGAGAATGGGGGAAGTAGGACTAGCTGCGACCAACCTGTGTTTGCCGCTGTACATGCTGATCAACGCAGTCATGGACGGACTGGGGATCGGCGGCTGCGTGCGCTTTTCTCAAAAATTAGGGGAGGGACAGGCGGAAGCGGCCGTGCAATGCTTTAACCGGATCCTATATGCGGCGATATTTCTTGGAGTTGGAATGGGGCTGCTGGCCAATCTTTTCCCGCAATTTATGTTGAAAATTTTAGGGACCACCCCAGATGACGGGGCCCTGTACTCGGCCTGCGGCGCCTATGCCAGGATCCTCATGGCGGGTTCGCCGGTTTTGATGCTGAATGTGATCTTGTCCAACTTCCTGCGCAACGACAATCGGGAGCGTTTGGCGTCGATCGGCTTCTTTGTGGGAAATATGGTGGATTTCTCCCTGAATATACTCCTGGTCCTGGTGTTGGATCTGGGGACCGTCGGGGCGGCCGTATCGACGGTGACTGGTTCTGGAGTGGCGATCCTTCTTTATCTGCCTGGAATTTTTGCGAAAGGACATATTTTGAGGCTGACGCCGGTAAAGATGGACTGCGCGGAGATGTTCTCCTGCTTTCGGACCGGATTTTCTACGTCGGTGCAGCATCTGTTTCGCCTGGCCTTCTTTTTGTTGGTAAATCGCCTGCTCATGGAGTTGAGTTCAGAGAGCGGCGTGGCGATTTTCAGCGTGGTATACAGCGCATCGTTTCTTATTTTGTACTTATTCAACGGGACGGCAGAGGCAGCCCAACCCTTGGTCAGCACGTTTGCGGGCGAAAGCAGCGAGGAAGATGCGCGCCGGGTCCGCACCTTGTCGTTGGAGTGGGGGCTGTTTGTGGGATGTGCAGCCGCAGTTGTGGTCTTCCTGTTTGCCCAGGAGATCTGCTGGATCTTTGGCGTCGCGGAGGAGTTGAGACAGTCCGGTGCGTGGGCCCTTCGGATCTTTTGCCTTGGGGCGGGCTTTACCGGTGTAAACACCATTCTGGAGAGCTACTACCAAGCGAAGGAAGAGGTAGCCTCAGCCTTTTTCATCACCTCTCTGCGCAGCTTTTTCATTCTGATCCCGTGTACGCTGCTGCTGGCGCAGTTCGGGGCAGAGTGGATCTGGTTTATGTATCCCTTGACAGAGCTGCTCACACTGCTGGTATTCGCAGTTTGGCACCGGCTTTTCGGGAGAAAACGAAATTTATTGGCAACAGAGCGCCGGCTTCGTCTCACAATTGAGGACGAGGAACAAATTGGACAGGTGCTTGAGAAGGTGACACAGTTTTGCGAGCGGTGGCAGACTGACCAGCGGCAGGGTCACTTTGTGACGATGGCGGTGGAAGAGATCGCAATGTCCATCTTACAAAAAGCGATGGGAAAAGCGGCGGACGGCCGTATCCGCGTTACGGTGGTGGCGCAGGAGAACGGAGAATTTGTGCTTCATTTTATTGATAACGCGGTAAAATTTGATCCGTTTTCTCTGAAGAGCGTGCGGGTCAGCGATTTCTTTGAAGATTTGGATGTGAATGCGGTTGGAATGATGATCGTTCGCAAAAAAGCCAAAGAATTCTTATATCGCCAGAGTCAGGGATTCAATTCCCTGATGGTCCGAATTGGAAACTAGGAGGGACTGATCTATGAAGCTGTCATTGAAAAGCAAGGTTATCCTGGTCGTGCTGCTTTTTACTGTGATACTGTCTACCTGTACTGTCATGCTAAGCTATCTGACATATATAAATTCGTTCCAGAGCTACTATGAGAGCTTGGCGGGTTCGATTGCCAAGTCCACGGCGACCGTTGTAGATAACCGGCAGGTGGAAGCAGTCGCGGATGAAGTATTAAAGACGTATCAGCGGATTTATGAGGAGACAGGCAGTGTGCCTGATTATGATGCATTTTCTCAGGAGGAGCTGGAGGCCTATTATTCCGAATTCAGCTACATCACTGAAATGCCGGAGTACCAGGAGCTTTTAGAGCTGCTCAGCCAGCTTCGCGAAGATAATGGGGTCGTCTCGTTATATTTGGGATACCATGAGCTGAACACCATGAAGGACCTGTATCTTGTGGATGCCAGCGCGGAGGAGAGCTGTATCCCCGGGGATTATGACGATGTAGAGGCGGACCAGGTGGAGCAGCTCCGCGCGGGAAATTTTGATATGCCGGCCTATATTACCAATTACCCGGATTACGGGTGGCTGTGCTCTGCAAGTGCGACCATCGAAAATGAAGACGGCGAGGTGATCGGGGTCGCGCTCGTCGATATTTCCATGAATGAGATCATGGGGGACGCCCAGGAGTTCTTGCGGACATTGATTTTGTTGATTGCAGTGGTTGCGCTGCTTATGGCTGGGCTGATTTTGCTTTTGGTCAATCGGACGATCGTGCTCCCCATCAATCAGATGGCCCGCGCCGCCCTGCAGTACGTGTCCGACCGCCGCACCAGTGAGGGGCGCACCGCCAGCGGCGTGCGCAGGGTTTCCACCGGCGAAGAGGAGGAGCATTCGGCCATCTCCCAGCTGAACATCCACACCGGCGACGAGATCCAGGCCCTCTCCGAGGCCATCAAGACCATGGAGGTGGAGATCAACGAGTACATCCAGGACCTGACCGCCGTCACGGCGGAAAAGGAGCGCATCGGCGCGGAGCTGAACGTGGCCACTCAGATCCAGGCGGATATGCTGCCCCGGATCTTCCCGGCCTTCCCGGAGCGGGAGGAGTTCGACGTGTACGCCACCATGAACCCGGCCAAGGAGGTGGGCGGCGACTTCTACGACTTCTTCCTGGTGGACGACGACCATCTGGCTGTGGTGATCGCCGACGTGTCCGGCAAGGGGGTGCCGGCGGCCCTGTTCATGGTGATCGCCAAGACGCTGATCAAAAACCACACCCAGAACCAGGAGGAGCCGGGCGCGGTGTTTACGCATACCAACGAGCAGCTGTGCGAGGGCAATGACGCCGGACTGTTTGTCACCGCCTGGATGGGGGTGCTGGAGATCAGCACCGGAAAGTTTGTCTATGTGAACGCCGGACACAACCCGCCCCTGCTGAAGCGGGCTGGCGGTCAGTTTGAGTGGCTCAAGAGCCGGCCGGGCTTTGTGCTGGCGGGCATGGAGGGGGTCCGCTATCGAGAGAACACCCTGCAGCTGGAGCCTGGAGACCGCCTCTATCTGTACACCGACGGCGTGACGGAGGCCACCGACAGTCACAATGAGCTCTTTGGCGAGGAGCGCCTTCAGACTGCGCTGAATGAGAACATGGACCTGCCTGTGGAGAAGCTTCTGCCTAAGATCAAGGAGTGCATTGACGCCTTTGTGGGCGAGGCGGACCAGTTTGACGACATTACCATGCTGGCGCTGGATTATCGAAGCAAAGGAGAACAGGACCATGATTGAACGTATCTTTCCCGCCACGGAGGACCAGCTGGAGCCGGTTCAGAGCTTCATTGACGGGGAGCTGGAGCAGTATGACTGTCCGCCCAAGGCCCAGATTCAGCTGGCGGTGGCCGTTGAGGAAATTTTCATCAACATTGTCCGTTACGCCTATCACCCGGAAATCGGTCTGGCCACCGTGCGCTGCAGCGTGGGGGGAGATCCCCTTCAGGTCACCATCCAGTTTCTGGACAACGGGAAGCCCTTCAATCCCCTGGAAAAGGAGGACGCCGACATCACCCTCTCCGCGGAGGAGCGGGACATCGGCGGCCTGGGCATCCTGATGGTGAAAAAGAGCATGGACGCGGTGGATTATGAGTATGTGGACGGGAAGAATATCCTGACCATCAAAAAGAACTTATAAAGGGCGCTGTACGGCAGGAAAGCAGACAGAAAAACTCTGCCTCCTTGCCGTTCTGCCGTCCTAGATAGGGGTCAAAAGGGGCAAACGACAGCAGAAAAAGGGCCGCGGCTATGGTACAATAAACCTATAAGCGTATTTTATATGGGTGTTGCCGCACTGGAACCCGACCGAAGAGCGAAACGAGCGGCTGGAGCTTGGAGATCGCCTCTATCTCTCCGCGGAGGAGCGGGATATCAGCGGTCTGAGCTACAGATGAAAAGGAGGAGAACTGCCATGGAGTGGAGTATCCGGGACCTGGACCGGGGAGAACTGCCGGGCTTCCGGCCCTATCTGCTGCCGGCGACGGCGCTGAACCTGGAGCGCCGGGCGGACGGCCTCCAGGCCTTGGGGCTGGTCACAGGCCGCAGTGCCTGCGGCGCGGCGGCGGTCCGCTGGTCCGGGGTTTCGGCGGAACTCACCGATCTTTTTGTGGATGCGTCGGTTCGGAGGCGGGGCGGTGCGAGAGCCCTGATGGACGCATTGCTCCAAAGACTGAAGGCGGCAGGGATTACCCAAATCTCGGCAGATTATGTTCTTCGGGGAGAGGAACTGGAGGCCATGGACCATCTAATGGGCTGTTGCGGCTTTTCCGCCCCCCAGAGACGGTCTCGGGTTTTTCAGGTCCATGCGAGGCAGTTCCACGACGACCCCAGGCTGGGGGCGGCCTTTTCCCCAAAATACAGGACGCCTCTCGGAGTCTGCACCCTAGGGGAGGCGCCAGCGGAGGCGCTGGAGGAGCTCCGGACGGCAGAGGATATCCCAAAGCACCTCTCCTGGACGGCCCTTCAGGACCGGGCGCTGCCTGAACTGTCCGTAGGAATGCTCCGGGAGGGCAGGATCACCGCTTACCTGCTGGCAGAGGAGGGGGGTGGAGGATGCGTACTGCTCTCTGCGGTCCGCCGGTTGGAAGGATCGCCCACAGCATTCTTTACCCTGCTGTTGGAGTTGCTGAATCGGAGCTGGTATCGCTTTGGCGGTGGGTTCCCCTTCTATTTTTCCACCCTCACGCCAAGGGTGGAACAGCTGGCCCTCAGACTGGTCGGAGACCGGTTTGAGGACTATGAAGAACACATATGTATCTGGAGGGCGGTTTCCCAGGACAGACCACAGTAAAGAGGAGGTATTGTCGTAATGTCACAAGTATATCAGACTCGCCGGAAGGCGGATAGCAAGGTGGACGTTTCCACCCAGGACAGACAGGCACATGGACCGGCGCTTGCTCAGCTCCAAGGGGGTGCCATACCTACGGCGGAGCAGTTGGGACACCGGGTGGATCTGCCCGGGGCCATCCAGGCCAAGATGGAGGCGGCCTTCGGGGCGGATTTCTCCGGCGTGGAGCTCTATGAGAGCCAGACGGTGGCCGACGCCGGGGCCCAGGCTATGACCATGGGAAACAAGATCGGCTTTGCTCCGGGAGTGCTGGACTTTTCCTCCGGCGCCGGACAGGCCCTGCTGGGCCACGAGCTGAGCCATGTAGTGAGCCAGGCCCGCGGAGAGGTCTCTGGCCGGGGCTTTCTCGATGACCGCGCCCTGGAGGCTCGGGCCG
>CASEKM010000037.1 GCA_949288405.1 uncultured bacterium
GGCGATGTCCGGCTTCAGGGTGCCGACGGCCTCATAGCTCTCAAAGAGCTGGGGCATCTGCTCCTGGGTGAGGCCGCACAGGTCCAGCATCTCCTGGGACCAGCGCTTGTGCTCCACGTCCAGCAGCAGCATGCCGCTGGCGTCGGAGTAGTCGGTGCAGTGCACCCCGGTGAGAATATAGTTGATGTAGTCCTTGGGGAGCATGACCCTGCGGATGCGGGCGAAGTGCTCCGGCTCGTGCTTCTTCAGCCACAGCACCTTGGGGGCGGTGAAGCCGGCAAAGGCGATGTTGGCCGTCCAGGCGGACAGCTTGTCCTTGCCCACGGTGCCGTTCAGGTAGTCCACCTCTTCGGCGGTGCGGCCGTCGTTCCACAGGATGGCCGGACGGATCACCTGGTCGTGCTCGTCCAGCACCACCAGGCCGTGCATCTGCCCGCCGGCGCCGATGCCCCGCACCTCTTTGGGGTCAAAGCCCTTCAGAAGCTCCGGGATGCCGGTGAGGACGGCGTTTTTCCAGTCCTCCGGGGCCTGCTGGCTCCAGCCGGGGTGGGGGAACTCCAGGGGGTACTCCTTGGAGACCACGTTTTTGACGGCGCCCTCCTGGTCCATCAGCAGCAGCTTGACGGCGGAGGTGCCCAGATCGATTCCAATATACAGCATAATGATCCTCCTCGGGCCGGAGGCGGCCCTGCATATTTGACTGAGGACAGGATATCACGGCCCCGGCGGCGGGGTCAACCTCCGGTCCGGCCTTTTCAAACTCAGCCCTTGCCGGACTTGCGGCTGGTGACCACGTCGAAGATGACGGCCAGGAGCAGCACGCCGCCCTTGACCACATACTGCCAGGAGTCGCCGATGCCCATGATGGACATGCCCATGTTGATGACGCCCAGCAGCAGAGCGCCGATGACCACGCCGCCGATGGTGCCGCTGCCGCCGTAAGCGGAGGCGCCGCCGATGAAGCAGGCGCCGATGGCGTCCATCTCAAAGGAGGTGCCGGTCTGGCCGTTGACGGAGCCCACGCGGGCCACGTTCAGCAGGCCGCACAGGCCGGCCAGCAGGCCCATGTTGGCATAGGCGATGAAGTAAATCTTATTGGTGTTGATGCCGGAGAGCTGGGTGGCCTTCTCGTTGCCGCCCACCGCATAGAAGTACCGGCCGAAGGCGGTCTTGGCGGTGATGAAGTTGTAGATGAGGCACACGGCCAGCACCCACACCAGCATGACGGAGATGCCCCGGTACTGGCTGAGCATGTAGCAGTAAATCAAGATCAGGGCGGCGATGAGGCCGGCCTTCAGATAGTCGGCCGCCACGCTGTTCTGGCGGTAGCCCATCTTGGCCCGCTCCCGGCGGTTCTTGACGGTGTTCAGGATCACATAGACCGCGGCCACCACGCCCACCACCAGGGCGGAGAGAACGGTCTCCCCGTCATCCAGGCCGGGGACCTTGATGTAGGCGGTGAAGATGTTCAGGAAGGTGGAGTCCTGTACGGCCACGGTCTGGTTGTCCAGCACCAGGCGGCCGATGCCGCGGAAGATGAACATGCCGCCCAGAGTGGTGATGAAGGGCGGGATGCGCACATAGCCGATCCAGTAGCCCTGCCACACACCCACCAGCAGGCCCACGAACAGGCAGATGACGATGGCCAGGATGGCGTTCATGGAGAAGTCGGAGATCAGCACCGCGGCCAGACCGCCCACCAGACAGATCACGGAGCCCACGGACAGGTCGATGTTGCCGCCGGTGAGGATACATAGCAGCATGCCGCAGGCCATGACCAGTACATAGCCGTTCTGGAGCATCAGGTTGGACAGGTTCTGGGCGTAGATCAGACGCCAGTCGGTGAGAAACGCGAACAGGACAAAGACCACCGCCAGGGCGATGACCATGGTTTTCCGCAGGAAATTAAAGACTGCGGCGGAAGAATTCTTGGATGTTTTCATTGTTGTCACACCTTCCCCTTGTTACGCCTTGGCGGTATCCCGGATGATGTAGCCCATGATGCTCTCCTGGGTGGCGTCGGCGGCGTTGACCTCGGCCAGCAGACGGCCCTCGTTCATCACATAGATCCGGTCGCACATGCCCAGCAGTTCGGGCAGCTCGGAGGAGATCATCACCACCGACTTGCCCTGGGATACCATGTCGTTGATCAGGCAGTAAATATCGTACTTGGCGCCCACGTCGATGCCCGCCGATGCGCTGCTCGATGGAGGGGGTCTTGGTCCCCATCTCCTTGGTCATCTGGTCGGCCACCTGGACCTCCTTGTCCGTGTCGATGACGCCGCCGCTGCACACCTTGTCCAGGCGGGCCAGGGTGGTGTTGAAGCGGATGGACTCGTCCAAAATCAGGCCGTTGGTCTTCCGGTCCTCGGTGACGTAGGCCAGCCTGTGGCGGATGGCGCTCTCAGGGCTCTTCAGGTCCACCTTCTCCCCGTTCAGGTACACCTCGCCGGAGATGCCGGCGCCGTAGCTGTGGCCGAAGATGGACATGGCCAGCTCGGTGCGGCCGGCGCCCTGCAGGCCGGAGAAGCCCACCACCTCGCCCTTGCGGACGTAGAAGGACACGTTGTCGTCTACCACCCGCTCGGGGTACAGGGGGTGGTGCACCGTCCAGTTTTTCACCTCCAGGCTCACCTGGTCCTGGACCTTGTGCTCCCGCTTGGGGTAGCGGTCCTCCATGGCGCGGCCCACCATGCCCTTGATGATCCGGTCCTCGCTGAACTCGTCCACCCCCTTCACCAGGGTCTCGATGGTGGAGCCGTCCCGGATGATGGTGGCCTTGTCGGCGCAGTAGATGATCTCGTTGAGCTTGTGGGTGATGATGATGGAGGTCAGGCCGTTCTTCTTGAACTCCATCAGCAGGTCCAGCAGCATCTTGGCGTCCTCGTCGTTGAGGGAGGAGGTGGGCTCGTCCAGGATGAGGAGCTTCACCTTCTTGGAGAAGGCCTTGGCGATCTCCACCAGCTGCTGCTTGCCGGTGCCGATGTCCTTGACCAGGGTCTGGGCCGACTCGTTCAGGCCCACCTGCTTCATATGTTGTTCGGCCTCATAGTAGGTCTTGTTCCAGTCGATGAAGCCGAATTTGTTTTTGATCTCATTGCCCAGAAACATGTTCTCCCCAATGGAGAGCAGGGGGATCAGGGCCAGCTCCTGGTGGATGATGACGATGCCCACCGCCTCGCTGTCCTTCTGGTTCTTGAATTGACAGAGCTTTCCGTCATAGTAGATTTCGCCGGAGTAGCTGCCCGCCGGATAGGTTCCAGAGAGCACATTCATCAGGGTGGACTTCCCCGCGCCGTTCTCCCCGATCAGCGCGTGGATCTCGCCCTCTTCCACCTTCAGGTTCACGTTGTCCAGCGCCTTCACGCCGGGGAACTCCTTGGTGATGGAGCGCATTTCCAAAAGTGTCTTAGCCAAACAAAGTTCCTCCTCTCCGCCGCGGTATCCCAGATATTGAGAATGGGCGGGGCAGATGCCCCGCCCATCGGTCAGTCTGTCATAATCTGGCGGTTTTCTCAGCTGTTGGACTCAGGAACGACCAGATAGCCGTCATCGCCCACGGTGTAGTAGCCGGTGTCCACCAGCTTCTCCTGCATGTTGTCGGCGGTAACAACGTCGGGCACCAGCAGGAAGGAGGGGCAGTTGTGGCCCTCGGAGGTGGCGTAGGACTCGGTGTCGTAGGTGCACTCGAAGTCCCAGGCGGAGTTGGTGATCAGGGTATCGTCGATGGTGTCGCCGTTCAGGATGGCCTTGGCCAGGTCCAGGGTGACAACGGCCTCGTTGGCCACGGCCTTGTACACGGTCATGGACTGCAGGCCGTCCTTGATGTTCTTCAGGTTGGCCACGTCGCCGTCCTGGCCGGTGATGACGATGTCAGCCTTGTTGGCGCCGGCGTAGTCGGACTGGATGGCCTGGGTCACGCCCAGAGAGGTGGAGTCGTTGGAGCACAGCCAGGCGTCCAGCTGGGTGCCGTCGGCGTAGTAGGAGGCCAGGATGTTCTGAGCGCGCTCCATAGCGGTCTGGGACTCCCAGGCGGCGGTGGCGACGGCGTCAAACTCGGTCTGGCCGGAGACGACTACCAGCTTGCCCTCGTCGATGTAGGGCTGGAGCTGATCCACAGCGCCGTTGAAGAAGTAGGGGGCGTTGTTGTCGGCGGGGTCGCCGGCGGTGAACTCGATGTTGAAGGGGCCGGCCTGGTTCTCCAGGTCCAGGGCCTCCACGATGTACTGGCCCTGCAGGGTGCCCACGGTGTAGTTGTCGAAGGACACGTAGTAGGACACGTTGTCGTTCATGATCAGGCGGTCATAGGCGATGATGGGGATGCCGGCCTCACCGGCCTCGTTCATCACGGTGTTCAGGGCCTCGCCGTCGATGGCGGCCACCACCAGCAGGTCCACGCCCTCGGCGATCATGTTCTGGATGTCGCTCACCTGGCGGTTGGTGTCGTTGTCGGAGTAGGTGACGATGGTCTCATAGCCGGCGGCCTTGAACTGCTCGTCCAGGTAGGAGCCGTCGCGGTTCCACCGCTCCAGGGACTGGGTGGGCATGGCGATGCCCACCTTCTGGGCGCCGTCAGAGGCCACGGAGCCGGACGCGGAGCCAGAGCCGGAGCCGCTGGCGGCGCTGCTGCTGTCGCCGCCGCAGGCGGCCAGGGACAGGGACATGGCTAATGCAAGAGACAGGGCAAGGACTTTTTTCATAGCGCATTCCTCCTAAATAAAATGGTTGCTTGCGGGCGGGGGGCTGGCGGGAGCGCCGCCCCCCTCTTGTCCATCATTTTATAACTTGCTTTATAAAAGTCAAGAACAAAGTGTAGAAACTATGTCAACTTTGTCATCGTGCATTAAATTGGGAGATAATAACTGTGCAAAAAGACGGTGCAATTCAAATCTTATGAAAAGTAGTTTGTTAAAAAGAAAACAAAAACTTCTAAATCCGCCCGATTCCGCCGGAACGCGCAGTTGACGGTTTCAGAAAATATGATAAAATAAAGGGCAAGATATCTCTTTTGTAAAATAGTTTCATGGAAGTGAAGAGTGTGAGAGAGTACACCGACGCCCCAGGCGACCGCCGCCGGCAGACCCGCAGCAGCGTCTACCACTACCTGTACGAGACGCGGGAGTTCTGTACCAGGCAGTCCCTGGCCCAGGCCCTGGACCTGAGCCTGCCTACCATCTATCAGAATCTGACGGACCTGGTGGACGCCGGTCTGGTGCAGTATGCCGGGCAGTCCCAGTCCACCGGCGGCCGGAAGGCCAGCGGCGTCTCCATCGTTCCCGACGCCCGGATCGCGGTGGGCGTGGCCGTCACGGAGAACCGCCTGCGCTTCTCCGCCGCCGACCTGCGCCTGCGGGAGATCGCCTACCACAAGGTGGCGCACACCTCCCGATTCCAGATGGAAGACCTGGGGGATCTAGTGGCCCAGGAGCTGGAGCGCTTTCTGGACGACTGCGGCCTTGACCGCGGCCGCCTGCTGGGGGTGTGTCTGACGCTGCCCGGCGTGACCAACCGGGCGGGCACCCGCCTGCTGTCCGCCCCCACCATGCATCTCCACGACGTGGACTTGGAGGGGCTGACCAGCCGCATCCCATACCCCACCTACGTGGAGAACGACGCCACCTGCAGCGGCTATGCCGAGTGGTTCATGCGGGGGGACCGGGAGAATATGGCCTATCTCTCCCTAGAAAACGGCGTGGGCGGAGCGTTCATCACCGGCGGGACCCTCTACGCCGGGGACAACCGGCGCAGCGCCGAGTTCGGCCACATGTGCGTGGAGGCGGGGGGACTGCCCTGTGCCTGCGGCAAGTGGGGCTGCCTGGAGGCCTACTGCTCCGACTGGCGGATCCGAGACACCTTCGGCGTGTCCCTGAAAGAGTTCTTTGACGGGGTGAAGGCCGGGAACCCGGAGTATTCCGCCCTCTGGCGGGACTTCCTGTTCCATCTGGCGGTGGGCGTGGGCAACATCCGCATGGCGCTGGACTGCACCGTGGTACTGGGTGGCTTTATGAGCCAGTTCCTGGACCCCTACCTGCCCATGCTCCGGGAGTTCGCCGCCGCCAACGACCCCTTTGAGCGGCGGGCGGACTACCTGCAGCTGAGCGTGCTGCGCAGCCACGCCGTCCCCCTGGGTGCCGCCCTCCACTTTATCCAGGAATTTTTGGATACCGTGTGACAGAGGGCTGCCGGCCGGTCCGTTTTGAGCAGCTTGCCCCATATATAGCATAAGCCCCATGGGTCCACAATGTGGACCCATGGGGCTTAAGTTCAGGCTGTCGAAAAGTCTTCGCCGCGCTCGCTGAATGCCTTGCCGCGCAAGAAATTCAAGGCATTCGATCCCGCTGGAGGCGGCCCGCTGAGAAAGAAAAGCAGAGGCGAAGCGAAGCTTCGCACAAAATTTCTTTGCCTGCTTTCTTTTTAAAGAAAGTAGGTCAGCCGCCCAGGTAGGCCTTTTTGATCTCCGGGCTCTCGATGAGCTCCGCGCCGGTGCCGGTGGTGACGATGCGGCCGGTCTCCAGCACGTAGCCCCGGTGGGCCACGGACAGGGCCATCTGGGCGTTCTGCTCCACCAGGAGGATGGTGGAGCCGTTTTTGTTCAGGTTCCGGATGATCTCAAAGATCTGCTCCACCAGAATGGGGGCCAGGCCCATGGAGGGCTCGTCCAGCATCAGCAGCCTGGGGTGGGACATGAGGGCCCGGCCCATGGCCAGCATCTGCTGCTCGCCGCCGGACAGGGTGCCCGCCACCTGGCGGCGGCGCTCCTTCAGCCGGGGGAACAGCTCGTACACCATCTCCAGATCCTTGGGGACCCCGGCGGGGGACTGGGTGTAGGCCCCCATCTCCAGGTTCTCCTCTACAGACATCTGCAAAAAGACCCGGCGGCCCTCGGGCACCTGGGCCAGGCCGTGGGCCACCAGCTTGTCCGCCCGGACATTGCTGATGCTGTGCCCCTCAAAGGTGATGCTGCCCGTCTTGGACCGGAGCAGGCCGGAGATGGTCTGCAGGGTGGTGGTCTTGCCGGCGCCGTTGGCCCCGATGAGGGTGACGATCTCCCCGGCGTTTACCTGGAAGGAGATGTCCTTGATGGCGTGGATCGCCCCGTAGTAGACGTTGATGCCCTCTACCTTCAGCAGTGCTTCCGTCTCCATGGTCACGCCTCCTTCTTCTTGCCCAGGTAGGCCTCGATGACCACCGGGTCGTTCTTGATCTCGTCGGGGGTGCCCTTGGCGATGATCTGGCCGAAGTTGAGCACCGCGATGCCCTCGCAGATGCCCATGACCAGGCTCATGTCGTGCTCGATGAGCAGGATGGCGATGCCGAAGGTGTCCCGGATCTTCACAATGTTCTCCATAAGCTCGGCGGTCTCCGAGGGGTTCATGCCCGCCGCCGGCTCATCCAGCAGGAGCAGGCTGGGGTTGGTGGCCAGGGCCCGGACGATCTCCAGCTTCCGCTGGGCGCCGTAGGGCAGGGAGCCCGCCTTGTACTTGGCCAGATAGCCCATGTCAAAGATGGACAGCAGCTCCAGAGCCCGGTCGTGGGCCACCTTCTCCTCCCGCCAGTAGCCGGGCAGGCGGAAGATGCCGCTCCACATGCCGTAGTCGATGTGGTTGTGCAGGCCCAGCTTCACGTTGTCCTCCACCGTCAGGTTGTTGAACAGGCGGATGTTCTGGAAGGTACGGGCGATGCCCGCCTTGTTCACCTGGACGGTGTTCATGTTGTGGGTGTCCACGCCGTCCAGCAGGATGGTGCCCCGAGTGGGCTGATACACCTTGGTGAGCAGGTTGAAGACGGTGGTCTTGCCCGCGCCGTTGGGGCCGATGAGGCCGGCGATCTCGGTGCGGCCGATGGCGATGTTGAAGTCCTTTACGGCGGACAGGCCGCCGAAGTCGATGCCCAGGTGCTGGCACTCCAGAATGGGGCTCTTGTCGATGTCCCGCTCCGGGATCTTGTTGACGCTGGGGATGGGCACCAGCTTGGTGGGCTCTCTGGGGATCCGGCTCATTGCTCAGCGCCTCCTTTCTTCTCCTGCCGCTGCTCGCGGACCCGGGCGATAAAGTTCCAAAGGGTGGGGTTGTTGGTGACCAGCATCACCAGGATCAGCACGATGGCGTACACCAGCATGCGGTAATCCGCAAACTGCCGCAGGGCCTCGGGCAGGATGGTGAGGGCGGCGGCGGCAATGACCGAGCCCCACATGTTGCCCAGACCGCCCAGCACCACGAACACCAGGATCAGGATGGACTGGTTGAAGTCGAACTTGGAGGCGGTGAAGGTCACCTGGCTGCAGCCGTACAGGGTGCCGGCGGCCCCCGCCAGGGCGGCGGAGGTGACAAAGGCGATCATCTTGTACTTGGTGACGCTGATGCCCACGCTCTCGGCGGCGATGCGGTTGTCCCGGGCGGCCATAATGGCCCGGCCGGTGCGGCTGTTCACCAGATTGAAGATGATGACCAGAGCCACCAGCACCAGCACGAAGCCCATGGTGAAGGTGGAGATGCGCTCGGAGTTGGTGACGCCCACCGGGCCCCGGATGAGCTCAATGCCCGTCTCGGACAGCTGGTTCTTGTTGCTCAAAAAGCTGAACTGGAAGCCGTTTTCATCCACGCCCAGGTAGATGTTGGTGACCAAGCTCTTGATGATCTCTCCGAAGGCCAGGGTGACGATGGCCAGATAGTCGCCGTTGAGGCGGAGCACCGGGATCCCGATCAGGAAGCCGAAGACCCCGGCGAACAGGGCGCCCAGCAGCATGGCCAGGGCCAGGCGCAGGGGGGCGGACTCCACAGCGCCCTGGAGGGCGGCGGAGGCGGAGGCGCCGGCGAAGGCGCCGATGCTCATAAAGCCCGCGTGGCCCAGGGACAGCTCGCCGGAGATGCCCACCACCAGGTTCAGGGCCAGTGCCATGGTCACATAGGCGCAGATGGGGATGAGCTGGCCCTCCAGCACAGAGCCCACGCCCCCCTCCCGCACATTGCGCAGGAGCTGGATGACCAGATAGGCCACGATGACCAGGGTGTAGGTGAACAGGCTGGTGCGGGTGGACTTTTTCATGTGTAAAATACGATTCATGTCTTCCGCCCCTCCTTACACTTTCTCCTGGACCATCTTGCCCAGCAGGCCCGCCGGCTTCACCAGCAGCACTACGATGAGCACCGCGAAGACGATGGCGTTCTGAAGCTGGGTGGAGATATAGGCGCCGGCGAAGATCTCAATGACGCCCAGGAGCAGGCCGCCCAGCATGGCCCCGGGGATGGAGCCGATGCCGCCGAAGACGGCGGCGGTAAAGGCCTTGATGCCGGGCATGGAGCCGGTGGTGGGGGTCAGGGTGGGGTAGGCGGACATGTACAGCACCCCGGCGATGGCCGCCAGGGCGGAGCCGATGGCAAAGGTGAGGGAGATGGTGGCGTTCACGTTGATGCCCATAAGCTGGGCCGCCCCCTTGTCCTCCGACACCGCCCGCATGGCCTTGCCCAGCTTGGTGCGGCTGGTGAAGGCGGTGAGGACCAGCATGATGATGATGCAGGCCGCGATGGTGAGCAGGGTCACATAGCTGATGGACAGGGGGCCCACCTGCAGGCTGCCCCGGCCGGTGACCGGGGTGAACACCTTGGGGTTGGAGGACCACAGCAGCAGGGCCGCGTTCTGCAGGAAGTAGCTCACGCCGATGGCGGTGATGAGCACCGCCAGAGAGGTGGCCTGCCGCAGAGGCTTATAGGCCAGCCGCTCGATGACCACGCCCAGGACGGTACACACCGCCATGGCCAGCAGGGTGCCGGCTACCGCAGGCACCACCGTGGCGGCCATAGAGCCCTCGGCAAAGTTCTTGGACAGGCCGCTCATGGCGAAGAAGCACACGTAGCCGCCCACCATGATCACGTCGCCGTGGGCGAAGTTGAGCATCTTGGCGATGCCGTAGACCATGGTGTAGCCCAGGGCGATGATGGCGTACACGCTGCCCAGGCTCAGGCCCCGGATCAGATAACCCAGGATGATTGTTATATCCATATTGATTCCCCTTTGTCTGCGTGGGGCACACCGGAAAATAGCCGGCCGGTCCGGCCGCTTTCCGGTGCGTCCCCTCTCTCTTTTGGAACACACCCTGCCCCAAGGGGCCTCCCCCTGTCGGCAATGTCATTTATAGTGAGAGGGACAAGTTCATTGGCCCCCTTGTGAAAGGGGGCTCCCGGCGAAGCTGGGTGGGGGATTCCGTCGAGCAAAAAGTTTCCGTGATTCGGAATCCCTCCACCGCCTTCGGCGGTTCCCCTCCCTTTCACAAGGGAGGCCTTGTGCAGAGCCCTTAACTTAAATGACATTGCCCCTGTGGGGGAGGCTTTGAGGCAATTGTATCAGCTGAAAATTTAGTCCATACCCACGTAAGCGCCGTTCTCGATGACCATGCCCTTGGGGCTCTTGGACACCTCGCCCTTGTCGTTCCAGGTGATGCCGGCGCCGTCGCCGGTGAGGCCGGTGAGGGTGATGGTGGGGAAGGCGGCGATCAGGGCGTCGTTGATGGCCTCGGCGGTCATGTCGGCGGTGCAGCCGCCGGTCTCCAGGGCCAGCTTCAGGGCGTAGATGCAGTCATAGCCGTCGGCGGCGAACTGGTTGGGGGCCTCGCCGTAGAGGCTCTCGTACTTCTCCACAAAGGCCACGGTGGCCTCGTCGGTGGCGTCGGCGTTGAAGGGGGTCAGCAGCATGACGCCCTCGGCCAGGGAGGCGTCGAAGTTCTCCATGGTCAGGATGCCGTCCATGCCGTCCACGCCGAAGAACTCGGGCTCATAGCCCATGGAGTCCGCCTGGGTCAGGATCAGGGAGGCGGGCTGATAGTACATGGGCAGGAAGATCAGGTCGGCGCCTTTCTGCTGGGCGTCGGTGAGCTGAACGGTGAAGTCGTTGGAGGTGTCGGTGGTAAAGGTGGAGTCGCCCACGATGTTCAGGCCCAGGGTCTCGGCCTCGGTGACAAACTGCTCCTTGATGCCGGTGGAGTACACGTCGTCGTTCTTCCAGATGATGTAGATGTTCTCACCCAGGCCCTGCTCGGCGATGTACTGGGCGGAGGCCAGGCCCTGGTTGGGGTCGGAGAAGCACATCTGGTACACGTTGTCCTTGTCCGCGATCACGTCGGGGGAGGAGGCGGAGGGGGTCAGGGCAAAGATGCGGTTCTCAAAGTTGTACACGGAGGTGGCGATGCCGGGCTGAGTGGTGACGGAGCCCAGGGAGATCTGCATGCCCCAGTCCTTCAGGTTGTTGAAGGCGTTGACGGCGGCCTCGGGCTGGTTCTGGTCGTCCTGATAGTTCAGCTCGAACTGGATGTCGCCGCCGGCGGCATTGATCTCGTTCACGGCAATCTGGGCGCCCCGGTAGGCGGCCAGGCCGTAAATGGAGGCG
>CASEKM010000038.1 GCA_949288405.1 uncultured bacterium
CCGGCCCCTACGAGAGGGCAGGAACATTTTTGCATCCGCCGTAGGGGCGGCACACCTGGGCCGCCCGTCCGCAGCAGAATTCTATTCCCGCTCCGTCTTGGCGTAAGCGCCGCCCGCGTGGGCTTATTGTACGCCAAAATCCCCATATTTTATCCCAAAAGTATGTAAAGCTATTTTACCGTCCAGGCCATGGGAATAAACAGTTTTGAAAACTGCTCAATGGCGAAGGGGTCCGTCATCCCGGCGATGTAGTCGCACACAGCCCGGTCCACGCCCTCCTCCAGGCGGATCTCCTGGAAGTCGGGGGGGAGCTCGTCCGGGTTCTTCCGGTAGTGCTCGAACAGCCGCCGGAGCATCTCCTGGGCCTTGCCCTCCTCGCCCTTGGCCATGGGGTTGGTGTAGACGCTCTCGAACATAAAGTCCTTCAGGGCGGCCATAGCCTCTCCCACCTCCGGGGACTGGCGGATGGACTCCTGGCCCTGGCTGGCGCTGATCACGTCCTCCACCAGGACGTTGATCCGCTCCCCGTGGGTAAAGCCCAGGACGCGGGAGGTGGCCAGCGGGATGTCCATGGGGTAGATGACGCCGCCCCGCAGGGCGTCCTCGATGTCGTGGTTGATGTAGGCGATCTGGTCGGCCAGGCGGACCACCTGCCCCTCCAGGGTGGCGGCCTGCTGGCCGCTGGTGTGGCAGACGATGCCGTTGCGCACCTCCCAGGTCAGGTTCAGCCCCGCCCCGTCCTTCTCCAGCCGGTCCACCACCCGCAGGGACTGCTGGTAGTGGGCGAAGCCCCCGGGCATGATGGAGTTGAGCAGCCGCTCCCCAGCGTGGCCGAAGGGGGTGTGGCCCAGGTCATGGCCCAGGGCCACGGCCTCGGTCAGATCCTCGTTGAGGGCAAGGGCCCGGGCGATGGTCCGGGCGATGCGGCTCACCTCCAGGGTGTGGGTCATCCGGGTGCGGTAGTGGTCCCCCTCCGGCTGGAGGAACACCTGGGTCTTGTGCTTCAGACGGCGGAAGGCCTTGGAGTACACGATGCGGTCGGTGTCCCGTTGAAAGCAGGTGCGGATGTGGTCCTCCGCCTCCTGCCGCTGCCGGCCCCGGCTCTGGGCGGCCAGACAGGCGTTGGGGGCCAAAACCGAGCGTTCCAGCGCCTCCCGCTGTTCCCGTGGAGTCATGGCAGACGCCTCCTTTCCCGCGGCAAAAACCGTTCTATTTGTTATATACGAAAAAGAGAGGAGATTTCCTTCCGGATCTCGAAAATTTTCTGGAGGTTTTGGGGGCGGCCCTATTGCACGGCCCGGTCCCGCAGCCAGCTGGGCAGAGCCCTGGCCTTCACGCTGGACACCACCCCCATGGCGGCGTACAGGGTGATGATGGAGGAGCCGCCGTAGCTGAAGAAGGGGAGGGTGAGGCCCATCACCGGGAAGACGAACAGGCACATACCCACATTGGCGGCCACCTGGATGAGCAGCATCCCCGCCATCCCCATGGCCACATAGGCGTGGAAGGGGGAGTTGGCGTTCCGGGCCACCCAGATGCACCGGAGGATGATGAGGGAGAGGAGGAGCAGCAGGATCAGGCAGCCCACCATGCCCAGCTCCTCGCCGCACACGGCGAAGATGAAGTCGGTGTGCCGGGCGGGCAGGGCGCCGGTGGTGGAGTGGGTCATGGGGCCCTGGAGATAGCCCTTGCCGAAGATCTGTCCCGAGCCGATGGCCAGCACGGAGCGGGTCTGCTGGAGGCCCACCCCCAGGGGCTCGAAGCTGTGGTCGAAGATCACCCGGATGCGCTTGATGAAGTACACGCTGTTCCAGGCCTCGGTGTTGGGCAGGACAAAGATCCACAGCACCGCAAAGCCGGCGGCGACGGCGCCCCCCGCCAGCAGAAACCAGCGCAGCTTGACCCCGGCGCTCCAGGCCATGACGGCGAAAATCACCGTATAGACCACGCACATGCCCATGTCGCCGCACACCGCGGCGATGAGGCCCAGCATGAAGGCGGCGTAGGCGCCGATCTGAAACACCGAGAGGATCGAGCTGATGTCCCGGCCCTGATCCTGGATCTTGGCGATCAGCAGGGCCAGGAGCAGGATATAGGGGATCTTATCGATTTCGTTGGGCTGGATCTCCATGGGAAAGCCGGGAATATCCAGCCAGTTCAGATTGCCTGCGTTGTGGTCGGTGCCCAGTGGGGTGAGCAGGAGGAGGATAAACAAAACGCTGCCCCCAAACACCAGCTTCCAGTTTTTCTCCACGAACAGCTGAAAGTCGATGAAGGTACACAGGATATAGATGACAGCCCCCAGGAGAATGGCCACGCATTGGATGATAACGGCCCGGTCATTCCCGTTATACCGGGTGGCGGAGAAGATCAGCGCCACGCCATAGCCGCTGGCCAGCAGGCACAGGAGCAGAAGGAGCTTGTCCCCTTTTTTCCAGAACTCCTGAAGGGGGGAGAGCAGGGTATTCAAAAATCCACCTCCCGGTCAAATGGAATACGGCCTTATATTTTATCACTTTTCAGTGGAAAGGGGAAGGGCATCTGTGTTATAATCCCTTGAGGATTTGAAAATATTTTGTGAACGCGGGGGAGGAAATATGGAATATCTGTCCAACAGCGCCCAGGAGACCGAGGCCCTGGGGGAGCGGCTGGCCGCCGTCCTCCGGCCGGGGGATGTGGTGGCCTACACCGGGGACCTGGGGGCGGGGAAGACCGCCTTTACCCGGGGACTGGCCCGGGGGCTGGGGGTGCCGGACCGGGTGACCAGCCCCACCTTTACTATCGTCAACGAGTACGAGGGGGGGAGGCTGCCCCTGTTCCACTTCGACCTGTACCGCATGGAGTCCCCGGAGGAGCTCTTCGACATCGGCTGGGAGGACTACCTGGCCCGGGGGGGCGTGTGCGCCGTGGAGTGGAGCGAGCACGCCGAGGGCGCCTTTGAGGAGGAACCCATCTGGGTGGACATCCGCCGGGGGGCGGACGACGGCCAGCGGGTCATCACCATCCGGGGCGCCCGGGCGCTCTAAGCGCCTAAATGGAGCGGGACGCGCCGTTCCCGAGAGAAATAGGAGGGGGAGAGATGGAACAGAGATGGCAGTACGAGGGGGAGGCCCGGGAGGCGGGGTATGTCCGGGTCTGCGGCTGTGACGAGGCGGGGGCCGGACCCCTGGCCGGGCCGGTGTATGCGGCGGCGGTGATCCTGCCCGTGGAGGCGGAGATCCCCGGGCTGGACGACTCCAAAAAGCTGACGGAGAAAAAGCGGGAGGCCCTGTTTCCTCTGATCCAGGAGCGGGCCCTGGCCTGGGCGGTGGCCTGGGTGGACGCCGCCGAGATCGACGCCACCGACATTTTAAGCGCCCGCATGAAGGCCATGCAGCTGGCCATAGACCAGCTGGAGCCCCCGGCGGACTTCGCCCTCATCGACGGCAACCGGGACCGGGGGAGGTCCTCCGCCATTGTGACGCCCCACCGCTGCATTGTAAAGGGAGACAGCCTGTCAGCTTCCGTGGCCGCGGCCTCCGTCCTGGCCAAGGTGAGCCGGGACCGGTGGATGGTCCAGGCGGCGGAGGACTACCCGGAGTACCAGTTTCAGAAGCACAAGGGCTACGGGACCAAGCTCCACTATGAGATGTTAAGGATTTACGGGCCCAGCCCCATCCACCGGAAATCCTTCCTGAAGAACCTGTGAGCGGGGCGGAGAGCCGCCGCCGGGGGGCGTGGGGGGAGGACCTGGCGGCGGAGTATCTGGAGGGGAAGGGCTACCGGATCACGGCCCGGGGCTGGCGGTGCCGCTTCGGGGAGCTGGATATCGTGGCGGAGGGGGGCGGCTTTCTCTGCTTTGTAGAGGTGAAGCTGCGCCGCTCCGACCGCTACGGCGGGGGCGCGGAGTATGTGGACTGGCACAAGCAGAGGAAGCTGCGGCTGACGGCGGAGCTCTACCTCCAGGCGTACCCCACGGACCTTCAGCCCCGGTTCGACGTGATCGAGGTGCGCTCCCCCAACGGATTGGGGACAAAAGCCCCCATAATACGACATATTGAGGGGGCCTTCTGAGAAAAACAGCGCTCCCGCCGGCGGAATTGTGTCCGGTGGGGTTGACCTGCATGTGAAAAGATGGCATAATACATCGTTAGGGGGCCTCGGCACGGCCCGCTTTGCGACACATCCTAAAACATAGATTGGAAGGAATCACGATGCAATACATCAGCACAAGAGACCGGGAGCAGCAGTTCTCCGCCTCCCAGGCCATCGCCAGAGGGCTGGCGGAGGACGGCGGCCTGCTGACGCCGGTCTACCTGCCCAAGCTGCCCCGCCGCGCCCTGGAGGAGCTGAAGGACATGTCCTATCAGCAGCGGGCGGTGTACGTGATGAAGCTGTTCCTGGACGAGTTCACCGTGAAGGAGCTCACCGAGTTCGCCAACGCCGCCTACGGCCCGGAGAAGTTCGATACCCCCGCGGTGGCTCCGGTGCGGGCGCTGGATGAGAACACCTTCTGCCTGGAGCTGTGGCACGGGCCCACCTGCGCCTTTAAGGACATGGCCCTGCAGATGCTGCCCCACCTGCTCACCGCCTCCCTGCGGAAGCTGGAGGAGGAGAAGACGGTGTGCATCCTGGTGGCCACCTCCGGCGACACCGGCAAGGGGGCCCTGGAGGGCTTCCGGGACGTGGAGCACACCAAGATCCTGGTGTTCTACCCCAAGGACGGGGTCTCCGCCGTCCAGGAGCTGCAGATGGTCACCCAGGAGGGGGACAACGTGGGCGTCTGCTCGGTGTACGGCAACTTTGACGACGCCCAGACCGGGGTGAAGAAGCTCTTCTCCGACGAGAAGCTGCGGGAGGAGCTGGCCGGGCGGGGGTACTTCCTGTCCTCGGCCAACTCCATCAACTGGGGCCGGGTGCTGCCTCAGATCGTCTACTACATCTCCGCCTACTGCGACCTGCTGCGGGACGGGAAGATCCAGCTGGGGGACCCCATCAACGTGTGCGTGCCCACCGGCAACTTCGGCAACATCCTGGCCGCCTACTACGCCCGGGACATGGGCGTGCCCATCCAGCGGCTGATCTGCGCCTCCAACGCCAACAATGTGCTCACCGACTTCCTGCGCACCGGCACATACGACCGGAACCGTACCTTTTATAATACCATGTCCCCCTCCATGGACATCCTCATCTCCAGCAATCTGGAGCGGCTGCTGCTGGCCGTCACCCAGGAGGACAGCGAGGTCCGGGGCTACATGGAGCAGCTGAAGGAGACGGGCCGCTATGAGGTCAGCGAGCGGGTGCGGGACAAGATCCAGCGGCTGTTCGCCGGCTACTGCTGCGACGACGCCGAGACCCAGAAGATCATCGGCGCCATCTACCGGAAGTTCGACTATCTCATCGACCCCCACACCGCCGTGGGCTTCTCCGCCCTGGGGCAGTACCGGCAGGAGACGGGGGACGAGACTCCCACCGTGGTGGCCTCCACCGCCAGCCCCTTCAAGTTCTGCGACAACGTGCTCTCCGCCCTGGGGGTCACGGAGCAGGCCGGGGGCCTGGACGTGCTGGACCAGCTCAGCCAGGTGACCGGCGAACCGGTCCCGGCCCCGCTGGCCGCCCTGCGGAGCAAGCAGCCCCGCTTCCACGAGACGGTGGAGAAGGACCACATGGTGGACGCGGTGCTGGAGATGCTGGCGTAAGCGCGCCGCAGGACCCGGAAACACGATCATCCCGAACGAACAAAGGAGCTGCGTCAATGGCCCTATACGCCATCGGAGATACCCACCTGTCCCTGGGCGCGGACAAGCCCATGGACGTGTTCGGCGGAGGGTGGACCGGCTATGTGGAGAAGCTGCGGGAGGGTTTTGCCCAGCTGGGCCCCCAGGACACGGTGGTCCTGTGCGGGGACCTGTCCTGGGGCATGAGCCTAGAGCAGGCCCGGGAGGACTTCGCCTTTCTGGACTCCCTGCCCGGGGGGCGGAAGATCCTGCTGAAGGGAAACCACGACTACTGGTGGACCACCGCCGCGAAAATGGAAAAGTTCTTTGCCGAAAACGGGTTCTCCACCCTGGAGATTCTCCACAACAACTGCCGGCTGTACGGCGAGACCGCCCTGTGCGGCACCCGGGGCTGGTTTTACGAGGAGGACCGGGGGGAGCACAGCGCGAAGATCTTCAACCGGGAGCTCATCCGCCTGGAGGCATCCCTGAAGGCGGCGGGGGAGCGGGAGAAGCTGTGCTTTCTCCACTACCCGCCCCTGTACCAGGGCTACCGGTGCCAGGAGATCATCGGCCTGCTGGAGCGCTACCAGGTGAAGCTGTGCTGCTACGGCCACCTCCACGGGGGGAGCCACCGCCTGGCCTTCTCCGGGACCCTGAACGGGGTGGAGTACCGGCTGATCGCGGCGGACTATCTCAGCTTCCAGCCGGAAAAAATCCTGGATTAGCGAAAAAAATCCAGAAAAATCAAAAATTTGGGCTGGTCAAACCGGCCTGTATCTGGTAAAATATCGTTTCGAAAGTATACGGCGCGGCGGCCGCGCGTTTTTCAAGACCGCTGTGCGCCCACAGGAGGAAAAGTAAACATGAAGGTCACCAACGTCGAAAAGAAAGAAAACAGCACCGTGGAGCTGACCATCCAGGTGGAGCCTGAGGAGTTTGAGGCCGCGGTTCAGAAGGCCTATTTGAAGACCCGCAAGAATATTGCCGTCCCCGGCTTCCGCAAGGGCAAGGCCCCCCGGAAGATCATCGAGAGCATGTACGGCACCAGCGTGTTTTATGAGGAGGCCATCAACGACGTCTACCCCGCCGCCTACGAGGACGCCGTGAAGGAGCAGGGCCTGGAGGACATGGGCCACCCCGTCATGGACATCGTGAAGGTGAACAAGGAGAAGGGCCTGATCTTCACCGCCCTGGTCTCCGTCCGTCCCGAGGTCTCCCTGAAGGCCTATAAGGGCCTCACCGCCCCCAAGGCCGAGGTGAACGTCACCGACGAGGACATCGAGAACGAGCTGCAGCCCTATATCCGCCGGGCCACCCGCCTGGTGACCACCGAGCACGAGGCCCACATGGGCGACACCGCCGTCATCGACTTCGAGGGCTTTGACGACGGCAAGCCCTTCGAGGGCGGCAAGGGCGAGAACTACAGCCTGGAGATCGGCTCCGGCTCCTTCGTCCCCGGCTTTGAGGATCAGCTCATCGGCCTGAAGGCCGGCGACGAGAAGGACCTGGACATCACCTTCCCCCAGGACTATGTGCCCGACCTGGCCGGCAAGCAGGTGGTCTTCAAGGTGAAGGTGAAGGAGGTCAAGGAGCCCCAGATCCCCGAGGTGGACGACGAGTTCGCCAAGGACGTGTCTGAGTTCGAGACCCTGGCCGACTTCAAGAAGGATCTGGGCGAGAAGCTCACCGCCCGCCGCACCGCCGAGGCCCAGAACGACTTTGAGAGCGCCGTGCTGGACCAGCTGGTGGACAACCTGGAGGCCGAGATCCCCGACGGCATGGTGGAGACCCAGCTGGACAAGATCATGGACGAGTACGCCATGCGCATGTCCGGCCAGGGCATGTCCATGGACGACTATCTGAAGATGATGGGCATGACCCCCGAGATGCTCCGCACCTCCGCCAAGCCCTCCGCCCTGCGCCAGGTGAAGACCCAGCTGGCTCTGGAGGCCGTGGCCGCCGCCGAGAACATGGAGGTCACCGACGAGGAGTGCGACGCCGAGGTGGCCAAGCTGGCTGAGCAGTACAAGCTCACCGCCGAGCAGGTGAAGGCCGCCGTCTCCCTGGACGCCCTGAAGCAGGACCTGCTGCTCCAGAAGGCCTCCAAGCTGGTGGTGGACGAGGCCAAGGTGGGGGAGGCCCCCAAGAAGGAGGAGCCCGCCGAGGAGAAGCCCAAGAAGACCACCCGGAAGAAGAAGACCGAGGAGGCCGCCGGCGAGGAGGGCGAGGAGAAGCCCAAGCGCACCCGCAAGAAGAAGACTGAGGAGAGCGCCGAGGAGCCCAAGGCTGAGTAAGCCGTGATCTACGTCCCGGGGCGGCAGACGCCGCCCCGGGCGGATTCGCATTCCGGGCGGGAGAGGGAGAGCCCGCCTATTTTCCCGGAAAGTTGGAATCATGTTCCGGTCCGGCGGGCATACTTTGGTATCACCGTCTGAAAAGGAGTTAAATTATGAGCTTAGTTCCCTATGTAGTAGAGCAGACCAATCGGGGGGAGCGTTCCTACGACATCTTCTCCCGCCTGCTCAACGACCGCATCATCTTCCTGTCCGAGGAGGTCAACGACACCACCGCCTCCCTGGTGGTGGCCCAGCTGCTGTACCTGGAGAGCCAGGACCCGGACAAGGACATCCAGTTTTACATCAACAGCCCCGGCGGCTCCGTCACCGCGGGCATGGCCATCTATGACACCATGCAGTACGTGAAGTGCGACGTGTCCACCATCTGCATCGGCCTGGCCGCCTCCATGGGGGCCTTCCTGCTCTCCGCCGGGGCCAAGGGCAAGCGCCTGGCCCTGCCCAACGCGGAGATCATGATCCACCAGCCCTCCGCCGGCACCCAGGGGCAGATCACCGACATGGCCCTGCACCTGAAGCGCCTGGAGGTGGTGAAGGAGCGGATGAACCGCATCCTGGCCGCCAACACCGGCAAGAGCGTGGAGCAGGTCACCGCCGACTGCGAGCGGGACAACTTTATGACCGCCCAGGAGGCCCTGGCCTACGGGCTCATCGACAAGGTCATCGAGAAGCGCTGACCCCGGAGCACCGCTGAACTATGAGGTAACGATTTCATGGCAAAAAATGACGAGAAGCGCGCCATCCGCTGTTCCTTCTGCGGCAAGCACCAGGATCAGGTCCGCCGGCTCATCGCCGGCCCCGGCGCCTATATCTGCAACGAGTGCGTCCAGCTGTGCATGAGCATCCTGGAGGATGAGAGCGACATGCTCCAGGCCTCTGCCGCCAGCGAGATCCCCGACGCCATCCCCACCCCCCGGGAGATCCACGCCGTGCTGGACCAGTATATCATCGGCCAGGAGGCCGCCAAGGTGGCCCTGTCCGTGGCCGTCTACAACCACTATAAGCGCATCTATTTCGGCGGGGGAGAGGACGTGGAGCTCCAGAAGAGCAACATCCTCCTCATGGGCCCCACCGGCTGCGGCAAGACCCTGTTCGCCCAGACCCTGGCCCGGGTGCTGAAGGTACCCTTCGCCATTGCCGACGCCACCACCCTCACTGAGGCGGGCTATGTGGGCGACGACGTGGAGAACATCCTGCTGCGCCTGGTGCAGGCCGCCGACTACGACATCGAGCTGGCCGAGCGGGGGATCATCTATATCGACGAGATGGATAAGATCGCCCGGGAAGAGCGAGAACACCTCCATCACCCGGGACGTGTCCGGCGAGGGCGTGCAGCAGGCCCTGCTGAAGATCCTGGAGGGCACCGTGGCCAACGTGCCGCCCCAGGGCGGCCGGAAGCACCCCCACCAGGAGTTCATCCAGATCGACACCAAGAACATCCTGTTCATCTGCGGCGGCGCCTTCGAGGGCATCGACAAGATCATCGAGGGCCGCCTGGACAAGCGCTCCATGGGCTTCGGCGCGGAGATCCAGAGCAAGAAGGAGCGCAACGTGGGCGAGCTTCTCAAGGAGATCCAGCCTCAGGACCTGCTGAAGTTCGGCATCATCCCCGAGCTGGTGGGCCGCCTGCCCGTCATCACCACCCTCCAGTCCCTGGACCGGAAGCAGATGGTGCAGATCCTCACCGAGCCCAAGAACGCCCTGGTGAAGCAGTACCAGAAGCTGCTGGAGTACGACGACGTGGACCTGGAGTTCACCCAGGACGCCCTGGAGGCGGTGGCCGGCCGGGCGGTGGACCGGGGCATCGGCGCCCGGGGCCTGCGGGCCATTCTGGAGGAGGTCATGAACAAGATCATGTACGACGTGCCCTCCGATCCCACCATCGCCAAGGTGACCATCACCGCCCCCTGCGTGACCGAGGGGGCCCAGCCGGAGATCATCCGGGACCCGGAGCGGCAGGCCCGCCTGCCCCTGGGCAAGGCCGCCCTGCGGCCGGAGCGGGGCGGAATGCCCGGCACCAACGTGGGCT
>CASEKM010000039.1 GCA_949288405.1 uncultured bacterium
CCACCAGAACACTCTGGTGCAGTTCAACGACCTGACCCGCGCCCACTGGGCCTACTTCCAGATCATGGAGGCCACCAACGCCCACGACTACACCAAGGCGAACGGAGAGGAGAACTGGCGCTGAGACGCGCAGAAGCTCCGACCCCAGGCAAAACGAAACAGGAGCCCGCTTCCCTTTGGGAGGCGGGCTCCTTGTCTGTCTGGCCGCAGGAGGAGGGCTTGACCCTCCGGCCGGCCATGAGCTGCTGTGGGTTTGTCTATTTACTGCGGTCTAAGGTCTTCCGGACGCTTGCGGTCTGAAACAGGTCAAAGCCCGGAGGCTGGGGACACGCCCCCTTCGCCCGGTTTTTGATCCCGGGTCAGAAGCAAGGACTGGTCCTGCCCTTTATTGGGGCTCCGCCACAATGATCCGGATCCTTCCGCCGGCGGAGTGGCTGAGGTCGTCGTACCAGCCCGTCAGGTCGTAGTCCTGGGCGTTGATCTGGGACAGATCGGTGAGGTAGTAGGCGCGGCTGCTCCGGTCCCGCAGCAGGACCTGGACCTCCTCAGAGATGTCGTACTCCCGGCCGTCCCCCATGGCGGTCAGGCCGGTGAGACTGTCCAGCTCCACCGACTTGAGCTGCTTCATGGATTTCACCTGGCCGTCCTCGTCATAGCCCAGCGCGATGCCGCCGGTCTTGACGCTGTACTTCCGGCCGCTGTTGAGGGTGTAGGTCTCGCCGTCCTGGACATAGGTGTAGGTCATGGAGATATTCTGGATGGAGCCGGTGCCGGTGGTGGAGTTGTCCTCGATGCCGCTGAGGTAGACGTAGTCCGCCGTGTCGCCGGTGACCTCCTCCAGGATCAGGCGGTCGATGTCCCCGGCGCTGTCCAGGGTGTAGTAGACCACGTCCCCCTCTCTCAGGGTCTCACCAGCCAGGCGGGAGGGGTAGATGCGGGCGTAGCCCCCCTCGCCGTCGGTGTCCAGGATCTCCACACCGGCGGCAAAGTCATAGTCCCCCAGGGAGCTGCCGTCCTTGCTCACCGCGCCGGACAGCCGCCGGTGCTGCATGCTCTTGACGGTAGTGCCAGAGCCGTCCACGGTGACGGCCACCAGGCGGCCCTCCCCATAGGGGCCCGCATCGGTGTAGAAGGTGCGCACCACCCCGTCGGTACAGGCCACCTGGGTCTCGCTCTGGACCGAGGAGGTGCCCGTGCTGCTGGTGGAGGAGCTGGAGGCCCCCTTCTGGCTGGACAGGACCACGCCGTAGTACACGGTCTGCACGCTTCCGGCGGAGACCACGTCCACCACCTCGCCGTTCATGCCCAGCAGCAGGGTCACCACGTCGCCGGGGGCGAACTGGCCCTGGCTGGAGCACTTGTAGATGGCGTCGGAGGTGCCCAGCTCATACTCGCTGCCCGCCACGGTGACGGAGGTGGGGGCGGCGGAGCTGGGGGAAATTGCGGTGAGGGTGCCGCTCACCCGGTCGCTGTACACCCAGACGGTGCGCATGTTGGCGTTGTAGTAGTACACGTCGTACTGTTGCACCGCCGACAGGCTGGAGGCCGCCCCGTTGCGGTAGATGGTGGCACCGGAGGCGGAGAAGGGCAGGGACAGGCTCTTGTTGGCCTGGGCGATGTAGGGGCCCTTGGTGTCGGCGGTGATGAGGGTGGAGTAGTCCACCTCTCCGTTGGTGACGGTGTAGCCCAGGGTGGTGCCGTACACCGATCCGTCGCTGCCGTCGCTCACCAGCAGGTTATAAAAGAGCATCACGCAGTCCTGCCGGGTGAGGGTCTGCCCCTGGGCGGCGCTCAGGTCGTCCCGCAGGCCCACCGAGGCGGCCTTGGTGAGCTGGGCGGAGGGGTAGGCGCCCGCCAGGGAGCTGGAGTCATAGCCCAGCAGCTTCAGCAGGGCGGTGCAGGCCTCCTCCAGGGTAATCTGGCTGTCCGGGCGGAAGGTTCCGTCCACATAGCCGCTCATCCACCCCTGCTCCACCGCCAGCTGGATGTACTGGCTGGCCCAGTGGTCGCTCTTCACATCCTTAAACAGGGAGACGCCGCTCCCCGTCCCCACCGTGTCCTTGTAGGGGGAGGCCGCCGTCATCATGGTGACGAACTCCGCCCGGGTCACCGGGGAGGTGAGATTTAAGTCCCCGGAGCTGTCCCCGGCAATGATCCCCAGGGCCTGCATGGCCTCCACCGCCGTGGCGGAGCTGACCGCCCCCGCCGGCATCACCAGAGACACAGACAGAGCCGCCGCCAGCAGGGCGGAGGTGATCGGTCGTTTCATAATACAACATCCTTTCTTGTGAGAGTGAAGAGTTGAGAGTTGAGAGTGAAGATATGGCGTCCGGCGCAACCGGAGTTTTTTAATCATTCACCTAGGGCGAATTCCTTATCTCCACTCTTCACTCTTCACTTTCCGCTCTGAATTTAATCGTAGTGCAGCGCGTCGATGGGATTCAATCTGGCCGCCTTTTTGGCGGGCAGGTAGCCGAAGAGGATGCCGATGCCCACCGAGATGCCGAAGGCCAGGGCCACGGCGGCCAGAGTGGGGGAGACGGTCAGGCTCTCTCCCATGACCCGCTCCACCACCTGAGTGGCCGCCATGGAGAGTCCCTTGCCCAGCAGAATGCCGATGACGCCCCCCAGGGCGGAGGTGGCCGCCGCCTCGATGACGAACTGCTGCATGATGTACCGCTCCTTGGCCCCCAGGGACTTTCGGACGCCGATCTCCCGGGTGCGCTCGGTGACGGACACCAGCATGATGTTCATAATGCCGATGCCGCCCACCACCAGGGAGATGGCGGCGATGCCCGCCAGCACCCCCACCAGCACGTTTACCATGCTGGTCATGGTGTCCAGGATCTCCGACATGCTGGTGACGGTGTAGTAGTCCTCGCTGGCAAAGACGGCGTACAGGGCGGACTCCAGGGCGGCCACGCTCTCGTCGATGTAGTCCTCGTCCTTCATGGTGACGGTATAGGTGCTGGTCTCGCCGGTGATGCGCTCGGCGGTGGTGTAGGGCAGGTACAGGCAGTCGTCGCTGCCCCCCTCCTCCAGGGTGTCCCCCTGCTGGGCCAGCACGCCCACCACCTTCAGGCTCTGTCCCCCCACCCGGAGGGACTGGCCCACGGCGTTTCCGCCGAAGTAGGCCTGGTTCAGATAGGCCCCGATGACGCACACCTTGGTCCTGCCGGCCATGTCGCTGTACTGGAGCCCCCGGCCCTGGACCACGGATACCCCGGCGATGTCAAAGTAGTCCTCGCTCACGCCGGTGGAGGAGGTGGTGCTCACCGTCTCAGAACCGATCTTCACATAGCCGGCCATGGTCACCGTGGGGGAGCACAGGTCCAGGTACTGGCTGTTCTCCTCCACGATCTCGTACATACCGTCCACATCCAGGGTGCGGGTGGAGCCCCGGGACATGACGTTGACGGTGAGGGTGTTGGTCCCCATGTCGGAGAAGCTGTCGGTGATGTACCCCTCCAGGCCGTTGCCCAGGCCCACGATGACGATGACCGCCGCCACGCCGATGATGATGCCCAGCATGGTCAACAGGGTGCGCACCTTGCTGGAGATGATGTTCTTCAGGGCCAGCTCCAGGGATTCCAGGATACTCATGAGACCGCCCCCTCTCCGGTGCGCCGGGGCAGCACCACCGCCTCCGGGGCGTCGGCGGGGCCGTCGTACACCACCCGCCCGTCCTCCAGACGGATGATCCGCTGGGCCTGGACGGCGATGGAGTTGTCGTGGGTGATGAGCACCACCGTGTTCCCCTGCCGGTGGATGTCCTGGAGCATGCCCAGCACCTCCCGGCCGGTGCGGGAGTCCAGGGCGCCGGTGGGCTCGTCGGCCAGGATCACCGAGGGCCTGCCCACCAGGGCCCGGGCGATGGACACCCGCTGCTGCTGGCCGCCGGAGAGCTCCATGGGCCTGTGCCGCCACTTGTCCCCCAGGCCCACCTGCTCCAGGGCGGTCCTGGCCCGGGCCCGGCGCTCCCCCTTGGGGACGCCGGCGTACATGAGGGGCACCTCCACGTTCTCCACCAGGTTCAGCTTGGGCAGCAGGTTGTACTGCTGAAAGATGAAGCCCAGCATCTCGTTGCGGATCTCCGCCAGCTGGTTCTTGTTCATCTGCCCCACGTCCCGGCCGTCCAGGAGGTAGGTGCCCTCCGAGGGCACGTCCAGACAGCCGATGATGTTCATGCAGGTGGACTTGCCCGACCCGGAGGAGCCCACGATGGCCACGAACTCCCCCTTGAAGATCCGAAAGGAGATGTGGTCGGCGGCCTTTACGATGGTGTCTCCCATGTGGTAATACTTGCACACCTGCCGGAATTCAATGAGCGCGTTCATAGCCGTCCCCCCTTAGAAGCCGGGACCGCCGCTGGGCATTCCACCGCCCATGCCGCCGCTGGGCATGCCGCTGGGCATCCCACCGCCCATGCCGCCCATGCCGCCGGGCATCTCGCCCATCATGCCAAAGGCATTCTCTCCGGAACTGCTGGTGGGAATGTAGACCACCGTGTCCCCCTCCTGCAGGCCGGAGACGATCTCAATGTAGCTGTCCCCAATGACGCCGGTGGTGACCTCAACGGAGTAGTAGTCCTCCCCGTCCTCGGTGGTGGCCTCCACCAGGGTGCCGTTGGCGGCGCTGGGGGAGCCGGCGGTGACCAGCACCGTGTTCCCCCGGTTCAGGGCGGCGGAGGGGATGGCCAGCACGTCCTGGGCGGCGGCCAATTCAATGGTGGCGTCCACGCTCATGCCGGGGAGCAGGCCGTCGGTGTCGTCGATGCGGATGGTCACCGGGTAGGTGGTGGCGCTGCCGCTGGAGGTGCCCGCCACGCTCACCTTGGTGACGGTGCCGGTGTAGGTGCGGTCCTCCACCGCGTCCGCCGTGATGGTGACGGTCTGGCCCACGGCGATGTCAGAGATGTCCAGCTCGTCCACGCTGAGGGTCATGGTGAGATAGCTCAGGTCGTAGATGGAGCACAGCACCTGGTTGGCCTCGCTGGTCTCGCCGGCGTTGTAGTTCTTGTCCACGATGGTGCCGGTGATGGGGGCGGTGACGGTGTAGTCCTCCAGCTGCTCGGTCTGCTTCTCATAGGAGATTTGGGCGTTGCGTAAACTGTCCTGGGCGCTCTGCACCTGGTCGTCCAGGTCGTCGCTGGTGAGAACGACCAGGGCCTGGTTTTTGGACACCTGCTGCCCCTCGGACACCTGAATGGAGGCCACGGTGCCCGACACCTGGGCGGTGACCGTCTCCTCCGCCTTGTATGTAAAGGTGCCGCTGCCGGTGCTGGTGACCGTGCCCACCGCCGCGCTGGCGCTCTGCTCGGTGGACAGGCCGCCGGGGTTGGACACGTCGATGGTCACCGAGCGGACGATCACATTGCCGGTGAGCACCGTGTTGTTGCCGGCGATCTTGGAGATGGAGCCGGTGAGGGTCTCGAAGGTGGAGTCCAGGGTCACCGAGGCGCTCTGTCCCACATAGAAGGAGGCCGCGTCGTCCGCCGGGAAGGTGACCTCTAGGCTCATGGTCTTGGAGTCCCGGACGGTGGCCACCTGCTGGCCGGCGGACACCTCGTCCCCCGCCTCCACGTCGATGGAGTACACCTGGCCGGACACCGGGGCGGTGACCGTCAGATCCTCCAGGCTCTCCATGGTGTTCTGATAGCTGCGCTCCGACTGGTTCAGGGAGATCTGGGCCTGCTCCAGGGAGCTGGCCGCGTCAGAGGAGTCGATGGTGTACAGCACCGTCCCCTCCTCCACCTGGTCCCCCTCCTCAAAGGCGGCGGTGAGGATGGTCCCCTCCACCAGGGTGGACACGGAGTAGGAGTCGGCCGCCTCCAGGGTGCCGCTGCCGGTGATGGAGGAGTTCACGTCCATCCGCTCCACCGCCGCGGTGGTGTAGGGGGTCTCCGCCGCGGGAGCGCCGCCGCCGGGGGCGAGGAGTTTGATCCCCACCCCAACTGCGATCACCAGGGCCGCTCCGGCGACGGCGAATTTTTTCCAGCGGCGCTTCTTCTTGGGCCCGCCCTCCGGGGCGCCCTGCCCGGAGGATTTGCCCAGGCCCTCCAGCCGCTCTTTGATTGCAAGTTTCATGTCCGTCCGTCCTTTCCACGGGTTTTGTTCTGCTTCCGTGGCTATTGTATGGGAAAAATCCAAACGAAGACGGGGCAAAATCGAAACTTTTTCTAAACAGCCGCCAAAACTTTCCTGAAAAGGGGGGCGACAGCGCGCAAAAGGGGGGAGCGGATCATCCACTCCCCCCTGTGATACTTCGTTATGGCCGGTTCAGCCGGTAGCCCGCCCCCCACACCGTCTCGATGATTTTGGGGTGGGCCGGGTCGTCCTCGATCTTGTCCCGGATGCGGCCCACGTGGACGGTGACGGTGGCGCTGTCCCCCATGTAGTCGTACCCCCAGATGGCCTCGAACAGCCGCTCCTTGGAGAAGACGATGTTGGGGTTCTCCGCCAGGAATTTCAGGAGGGCAAACTCCCGGTTGGGCATCTTGATCTCCTGCTCCCCCTTCAAAACCTTCCAGCTCTGGGGCAGGATGCGCAGGTCCCCGATTTGGATCGCCCCGTCCTCCTCCCCTCGCCCCCCGGTGAGCCGCTGGTAGCGGCTCAGGTGGGCCTTCACCCGGGCCACCAGCTCCGCCGGGTCAAAGGGCTTGGAGATATAGTCGTCCGCCCCCAGGCCCAGCCCCCGGATCTTGTCCACCGACTCGGTGCGGGCGGTGACCATCAGAATGGGCACGTCGATCTGATCCCGGATGCGGCGGCACACCTCGTACCCGCTGCGCCCGGGGAGCATCAGGTCCAGCAGGATCAGGTCGTACTCCCCCGTGAGGGCGGCCCGCTCCCCCTGATCCCCGTCGGAGAGGATGTCCGCCTGGAACCCCTCGATCTCCAGGTAGTCCCGCTCCAGCATGGCGATCTCCTCTTCGTCCTCCACAATGAGAATTTTTGCCACCTATTTCACCTCCCCGCAGGGCAGCGCGATCTCGAACGCCAGTCCCCCGTCGTTTTTCGCCGTGATGGTCCCCCCGTGGGCCTGGATGATGTGCCTGACGATATACAGCCCCAGGCCGGCCCCCTCGCCGCCCTTGGTGCTCCGGGCCTGGTCCGCCCGCCAGAACTGCTCGAACAGGTGGGGCAGCTGCTCCTCCGGCACGCCGGGGCCGTTGTCCCCAAAGCGGATGCACTCCCGGTCCCGCTGCCGCCACACCGTCAGGGTGAGCACCAGGGGCGCGGCCCCCCCGTAGCGCACCGCGTTGTCCTTCAGATTGTTCAGCACCCGCAGCAGCTGCTCCGGGTCGGCCCTCACCGGGTGGGGAGTCGGGGCCATGTGCAGCTCTACCCGCCCGCCGGACTGGGACAGCTCCTGCTCCGCCTCCTGGACGAACCGGGAGACAAAGTTCCCCAGGTCCATCTCCTGCAAAAACAGGGGCAGGCTCCCCGTCTCCAGCCGGGAGAAGTAGAACAGCCGCTGGAGCAGTCGCTCCATGTCGCAGGCCTTCCGGTAGGCGATGTCCAGGTACTGCCGCTGCTTCTCCGGGGTGTTAGCCACCCCGTCCCGCATCCCCTTCAGATACCCCTTCACCGAGGTGAGGGGGGTGCGCAGGTCGTGGGAGATGCCCGCCACCAGGTCGGTGCGGGCCTGCTCGTACCGGGCGTTCTTCTCCCGCTCCGCCAGCAGGTGCTCCTGCATGTGGTCAAAGGCGGCGCACACGCCGGAAAATTCGTTCTGCCCCTGATAGTCCACCGGGGTGGACAGGTCCCCCCGCTCCACCCGCTGGGCGGCCTGGGACAGGGCGTTTACCGGCCGGAGCATCTGCCGCACCTGATACCGGGTGAACAGAAAGCTGAACCCGCCGATGAGGACGATGGAGCAGGCGCCGCCGATGAGATAGGAGAGGAACAGGGCCTCGTTCTGGGGGCGGGGCCGGCCGAACACCTCGGGGATGCGGGGCTCCATCATGGCCACCAGGACGGCGTCTCCGCACCTCCGGCCCACGATAAAGATGCCCTGGTCCTGGAGGGACAGGGTGCCCGCCTCCGGCCAGGAGGCCTCCGGGGCGATGTGGTCGTAGAGGTCCCGCTGAAAGCCGTCCAGGGAGGAGTAGAGCACCTTCTGGTCCTCCGCCACCATCAGCTGATACCCGAAGGTCTTCAGCTGCCGGTCCAACTCCTTCCAGTCCCGGGAGTTCTCCGGCCACCCGTCCAGGGTGCCCTGCACCTGGTCCGAGCGGCTGTCCGCCGCCGGCACCGCCTGCGCCTGGTAGAGGGAGAACACCACATGGAGCACCAGGCCGTTGACCGCCAGCAGAAACAGCAGGGCAGCCAGCAGCGTGCCCATGTGAAAGAAGAAGATTTGGCGCTTCATGGAATCCCCCCAGTCTATTCTATTTTTATCATAGCGGAAAATTGTAACAAAAGGGCGGTGCAAATCTAAATTTTTTCAAAACTTTTCCGCCGCAGGCGGGGGCGCTGTATTCCTCTCCCCTCTTGGTTAAAATAGAACCACCTATTGATTGGAGGGAACACAATGGAAATGCGGATCATCGCAAGTACGGCGCTGGCCGCTTTTGCCCGGCACCTGCAAAGCCGGGAGCGCAGCGCCGGGACCATCGAAAAATATATGCGGGACATCCGGGCCTTTGCCGCCTTTCTGGGCGGGGCGGAGGTCACCCGGGAGCGGGCCGCCGCCTGGCGGGACGATTTGCTGGGGCGGGGATACGCCCCGGTGACGGTCAACTCCATGGTGGCGGCGGCAAATCAGTTTTTTGCCTTTCTGGGCTGGGAAGACTGTAAAATCAAGGCCCTGAAGCTCCAGCGGAAGCTGTTCCGGGACGACCGGCGGGAGCTGACCCGGGAGGAGTACCAGCGCCTCTTGGCCGCCGCCCACTCTCTGGGCCGGGAGCGGTTGGCTCTGCTGCTGGAGACCATCTGCTCCACGGGCATTCGGGTGAGCGAGGTGCGGTATATCACCGTGGAGGCCGCCCGGGCCGGGAAAGCGGAGATCGCCCTGAAGGGCAAGCTGCGCACCATTCTGCTGCCGGGGAAGCTGTGCCGGAAGCTGAAAAAGTACGCCAGGGCGCAAAAAACCGCCTCCGGTGAGATCTTCCTCACCAGAAGCGGAAAAAGCCTGTCCCGCCGCCAAATCTGGGCGGAGATGAAGCGCCTGTGCAAAACGGCCGGGGTGGCCCCCAGCAAGGTCTTTCCCCACAACCTGCGGCATTTATTCGCCCGGACATT
>CASEKM010000040.1 GCA_949288405.1 uncultured bacterium
GGGAGATTTTAGAGAGAACAGGAACGAGAGACTATGCTCAACCATCAAGAAGAACTTCGCTTTTGCAAGGCCCGCCGGGGGGCCATCGCCCGGGAGTTTTCCCAATTAAACCCGGAGCAGCAGAAGGCGGTGCTGGCCACCGAGGGCCCCCTTCTCCTTCTGGCCGGAGCGGGGAGCGGTAAGACCACCGTGCTCATCAACCGCATCGCCAATCTGATGAAATACGGCCGGGGGTCGGACAGCGAGGAGGTGCCGGAGTGGGTCACCTCCGGCGACCTGGCCTTTCTGGAGGACTACGCCGCCGGGAGCGGGACCCCCGCTCCGGCGGACAAGGCGCGCCAGGAGCAGCTGTGCCGCCTGGAGCCCGCCGCCCCCTGGACCATCCTGGCCATCACCTTCACCAACAAGGCCGCCGGGGAATTGAAGGACCGCCTGGCCAAAATGCTGGGGCCGGAGGCGGAGGACGTGTGGGCCTCCACCTTCCACTCCGCCTGCGTGCGCATCCTGCGCCGGGACATCGACCGGCTGGGCTTCGCCTCCTCCTTCACCATCTACGACACCGACGACTCCCTGCGGGTCATCAAGGACTGTCTGAAGGAGCTGAATCTGGAGGAGAAGCAGTTCCCGCCCCGGTCGGTGCTGGGGTACATCTCCCGGGCCAAGGACGCCATGAAGCTGGCCGACGAATATCTGGCCGAGTGCGAGAAGTCCGGGGACTACCGCCTGACCAAGATCGCCAAGGTCTATGTGGAGTACCAGCGCCGCCTGTGGGAGGCCAGCGCCCTGGACTTTGACGACATCATCCTCCACACCGTCCGCCTCCTCCAGCAGTTTGAGGAGGTGCGGGCCTACTACCAGCGGAAGTTCCGGTACGTGCTCATCGACGAGTACCAGGACACCAACAACCTCCAGTACCTGCTGGCCTCCACCCTGGCCGGGGGGTACGAGAACTTCTGCGTGGTGGGCGACGACGACCAGTCCATCTACCGCTTCCGGGGGGCCACCATCGAGAACATCCTCTCCTTCGAGAAGCAGTACCCCGCCTGCCGCACCATCCGCCTGGAGGAGAACTACCGCTCCACCAAGCACATCCTGGAGGCGGCCAACGCGGTCATCCGCAACAACCAGGGCCGCAAGGGCAAGGAGCTGTGGACCCGGGCGGGGGAGGGGGAGAAGCTCCGCCTGTACCAGGCCATGAACGAGAGCGACGAGGCCCAGTATGTGGCCGCCCGGGTGCTGGAGGACTACAGCCAGGGGCTGCGCTGGAAGGACCACGCGGTGCTCTACCGGATGAACGCCCAGTCCAACCAGCTGGAGCAGGCCTTCAAGCGCAACGGCGTCCCCTACCGGATCATCGGGGGCACCCGCTTCTTTGACCGGGCGGAGGTGAAGGACATGCTGGCCTATCTGGCTGTCCTGAACAACCCGGGGGACGACCTGCGCCTCACCCGGATCATCAACAACCCGCCCCGGGGCATCGGGGCCAAGACCGTGGAGACCGCCCAGGCCGTGGCCCTGCGGGAGGGGACCTCCCTGTATGCCGTCATCGACCACGCCCGGCAATACCCGGAGCTGGAGCGGTCGGCGGCCAAGCTGGCGGTGTTCACCGATCTGATGGCCCAGCTGCGGCAGCTGCTGGGCGAGCTGCCCCTGGACCAGTTCTATGAGGAGCTCATCGTCCGCACCGGCTACGGCGCCATGCTGGAGACCAAGAACACCGTGGAGGACCGCACCCGCCTGGAGAACGTGCGGGAGCTGCTCACCTCCATCCACGGATATCTGGAGAACGCCGGGGACGAGCCCTCCCTGGCGGGCTTTCTGGACGAGATCGCCCTGTACACCGACCTGGACAGCCACGACCCGGATCAGGACTGCGTGGTGATGATGACCATGCACTCCGCCAAGGGCCTGGAGTTCCCGGTGGTCTTTGTGGTGGGGGTAGAGGAGGGGATCTTCCCCGGTATCCGGGCCATCGGAGAGCAGGACGAGATGGAGGAGGAGCGGCGGCTGTGCTATGTGGCCATGACCCGGGCCAAGGAGAAGCTGTACCTCACCTGCGCCAACCAGCGCATGCTCTTCGGCCGCACCAGCTCCAACCGGCCCTCCCGCTTTTTGGAGGAGATCCCCCCGGAGCACCTGGAAAAGTCCGGCCGGAACTTCCTGGAGGACAGCTCCGACTGGGGTGGCATCCCCAGCCGCACCTCCGGCTACGGGGGCTATGGGCAGCGGGGGACCTACGCCGGGGGAGGGGGGAACCCCTTCGATCAGCGGCCCCAGGTTGAGCGGGCCGGAACTGCCGGCGGGGACTACGGCGGCTTTGCCCGGGCCATGTCCGCCCGGAGCGGATACCGCTCCACCACCCCGGCGGCCGGCGGAGGAAAGCCGGCCGTCAGTCCGGACGCCTTCCACAAGGGGGACATGGTCCGGCACAAGGCCTTCGGCCAGGGGATGATCCTGTCTATCCAGAAGATGGGGGGCGACGCCCTGGTGGAGATCGCCTTTGACAATGTGGGCACCAAGCGGCTGATGCTCAAATCGGCGGCGGCGCATATGACGAAGATTTCCTAAAAGGGATAGTTCACCTCCTGATCTTCTATAGCCTTTCCCCTGGGGGGAAGGTGGCTGGCCGTTAGGCCAGATGGATGAGGGGGCGATGGTCGGGCCGGTCCGGGACCGGCCCCTACGAAAAAGAAGGGACTGCTTCTGGATTCGCCGTAGGGGCGGGTCCAAGACCCGCCCGTCCAGGGTTCCCAATATGCCCTTGCAGGACCGTAGGGGCGGCCCCATGTGGCCGCCCGCATTCCGGTTTCTTTGAAACACTGTAAAGGATAAAACCTTGTCGAATTGTAGGAAGCCTCCACTGGCCCGGAAGAAGCAGAAAAGAGGGATACCATGAAAGAGAACCCCTATGACAATCCGATCTTTTTCCAAAAATACAGCCAGATGCTCCGCTCCACCCAGGGCCTGGAGGGGGCGGGGGAGTGGCGGGAGCTAGAGAAGCTCCTGCCGGACTTTGCCGGGAAGCGGGTGCTGGACCTGGGCTGCGGCTACGGCTGGCACTGCGGCTACGCCGCCGGGCACGAGGCGAGCTATGTCCTGGGGACCGACCTGTCGGAGAGAATGCTGGAGACGGCCCGGATCAAAAACAGCGCCCCGGCCATCCAGTACCGGCGTTCCGCCATGGAGGACCTGACCTTCCCGGAGGGAAGCTTTGACGTGGTGCTCAGTTCCCTGGCCCTCCACTATGTCCGGGATTTCGGGCCTATGGTGGAGAATATTTTCCGGTGGCTGACCCCCGGCGGGGCGTTTGTCTTTTCAGTGGAGCACCCGGTGTTCACCGCCTACGGCTCCCAGGACTGGTACTACGGCCCCGGCGGGGAGATCCTCCACTTCCCGGTGGACAACTACTACTACGAGGGGCAGCGGGATGCGGTATTCCTGGGGGAGCACGTGGTGAAGTACCACCGCACCCTCACCACCTATCTGAACACTCTGCTGAACTGCGGGTTTTGCCTCAAGTGCGTGGTGGAGCCCCAACCCCCGGAGGACATGCTGGACCTGCCCGGCATGCGGGACGAGATGCGCCGGCCCATGATGCTGCTGGTGTCAGCGGAGAAGCCCCGCTGACCAAACAAGAAAACCACCCGTTCCCAGGCCAGAGGCTGGAGACGGGTGGTTTTTTGCAGTTTCGAAATGCCCTCAGGAGTCGATGTAGCTGCGGACCCGCAGCTTGACACCAAGGCTGTCCGCGATGCGGCGGCTCTCCTCGATCTCCTCGGGGGCGGTGCCCTTGTCCACCACGGTGAACACCACGTGGGGGACGTAGTCCTTGGCCTCCTTGGCGAAGTCCAGCATGGCCTGGTAGGCGGCCTCCCCCTGGACCGGATGGCACAGGGCCACGTACTCGGCGGCGGTGTTGGCGTTGAGGGAGATGGACAGGGTGTCGATGCGCCCCTTCAGGTCGGGGATCACGTCCCGGCCCTGGATCAGATTGGCGTGGCCGTTGGTGTTGATGCGCACCGGGGGCAGCTTGTCCCCGAAGCGCTCCTTCAGCTGGTCCACCAGCCACACAATGTCGTCGATGCGATAGGTGGGCTCGCCGTAGCCGCAGAAGACGATCTCCCGGTAGGAGCACACGTCCCGGCTCAGGAAGCTGTCCAGGGCCTCCTGGCGGGTGGGCTCCCGCTCCAGCCACAGGGAGTCCTCGGTGTAGATGGAGCCCTCCTTTTTCCCGTGGCGCAGGCAGAACTCACAGTTGCAGTTGCACCGGTTGGTGAGGTTCACATACAGGGCGCCCTCATATTCATAGGTGATGGTCATGGTCTATGCCTCCTTGATGTTGAAAAACCGCTTTCCGTTCTCCAGGGTGATCCGGGCCGCCTCCTCCGGGTCCATGTTTTTGACCCGGGCGATGGCCTCGGCCACCAGGTGGACCTTGCCGGAGTCGTTGCGCTTTCCCCGGAAGGGCTCAGGGGTGAGGTAGGGGGAGTCGGTCTCGATCATGATCCGGTCCATGGGCAGCCAGTGGATGACCTCCAGGGCCTTCCGGGCGTTTTTATAGGTGATGGTGCCGGTGAAGGAGATCATCCACCCCAAGCGCACCAGCACCTTGGCGTCCTCCAGGCTGCCCGAGTAGCAGTGGTACACTCCCCGGGCGTTTGGGTGGGCCCGAACCACCTCCAGGCAGTCGTGGTGGGCCTCCCGGTCGTGGACGATGACGGGCAGGTCCAGCTCCTCCGCCAGCTCCAGCTGCCTGTGGAACACCTGCTGCTGAAACTCCCGGGGCGGGTTGTCCTGCCAGTAGTAGTCCAGTCCGATCTCCCCGATGGCCTTTACCTTGGGATGGGCGGCCAGGGACCGCAGCTCATCCAGCCAGCTGTCCTCCCACGCCCCGCAGTCGGAGGGGTGGACCCCCACGGCGGCGTAGACAAAGGGAAATTGTTCGGCCAGCTCCACGGCGGTGCGGGAGGACTCCAGGTCACAGCCTGGATTTAAGATCAGCTCCACCCCCTGCGCGGGCATGGAGGCCAGAAGCTCCAGCCGGTCGGCGTTGAAGGCCCCGGAGTCGTAGTGGGCGTGGGTATCGAATACGGTCATATCAGGCGCTGCTCCCTTGCGTGTCAAAATCATCCTCACTATCATACTCCCGCCGGAGGAGAATTGCAAGGCCGGGAAGGGGGGCGGGAGCATAAAAAAGCCCGGCGCCTGACGGCACAGGCGCCGGGGAGGAGGCTTATAGCTTGGGGAGCACCGACTCGCACAGGGTCTGAAGGACGGCGGCAAACTCCGCCCGGGTGACGGGCTCGCCGGGGGAGAGGAGGGTGGCGCCGTCGCCGGAGGTCCGGCCGGCCAGCAGGCCCACGGAGACCGCCCACTCCACGCCCGCCCGGGCCCAGGGGGCCACCTGGCCCGCGTCGTCAAAGCCGGACAGGTCCGCCCGGCCGCTGGTGTTCAGGCCGGCGCTCTGGGCGTACCGGTACAGGGCCACGGCCAGCTCCTGCCGGGCGGGGGCCCGCTCCGGGTCGAAGAGCCCGCTGTTCCCGTCCATAATCCCCTTCTCAGAGACCCAGGAGACGGCGGCGTAGCACCAGGCGTCGTCGGGCACGTCTGTGTAGTGGCTGACGCCGTTGTCCGGCTGCCCGGCCACCTGATAGAGGATCTGGGCCAGCATGGCCCGGGTAAGGGTGGCCTCCGGGGAGAACTGGCTCCGGGAGGTGCCGGAGAGGTAGCCCCGGGAGAGGGCGTAATCCACCGCGCCGTAGTACCAGGCGTCCGGGGACACGTCCTGGTAGTCGGCGGCGGAGGGGGCGGGCAGCTGGTCATACAGCCGCAGGTAGTAGCACAGCTCGTAGTCCGTCTGGTCGCTGTCCGAGTGGTAGGACACGGTCACCATATAGAGGATGGACTCCGGCTCCCGGTCGACGGCGGTGAGACCGGACAGGCAGCTGGCGCTGCCGCTGGTGGTGCGGTCCTGGATCGCGGCCTCCCCCCGGGACAGGAGGCGGTCGGCGGTGAGAACGTAGGTGGAGTCCACAGTCAGGGCGGAGGAGACGCCGGAGCTGGCGGCGGTCAGCGCGCCGGAGGAGGCCATCACGTCATATACCGGCTTGTCCCCGCCGTCCAGCAGCTCATACACCCCGTTTCCGTCCAGATCGGTGAGATAGTCCACCGTCAGGGTCACATGCTGCGCCCGGGGGATCAGGTGGAGCTCCACATCCTTGGTGACCCGGTTCACCGGAGTGGTGAAATCCAGGGTGTCCGTGCTCTGGAGCTCGCCGGAGGCGTTCCGCTGATAGAGGGCCAGCTGGAGGGACTCCTCGGGAATATCGGTCTCCTGGGCGGAGATCAGCACCTCTGCAAAGCCCCCCGCCGCCAGGGGGTCGGCGGCAGCGGCCGGGACGGCCAGGGTCAACGCCAGCGCGGCGGCCGCGGCGGCAGAGAGCCAGCGCTTCCATCGGTTCAACATAAGGGATCTGCTCCTCTCAAAGTGGGGAAAATACAGCGCATCCCGCGGCGGCCGGAGAAAAAACAGCGGCGGGGCGGAATATGATTTGATTTATTATAGCGGAGAATTTTGTAAAATGCAAGAAAGATTGCGGGAACGGGGGAGGAGACTGCTGGAAAACTGTAAACAAAACAAAAAGAAGGGTTGACAATCCGAGAGAGGAATTGTATACTAGCAAAAAAACTGGTTTACATTTGGAGGCGGACGTATGGAGCGGCTGGCGGAGAACCTGATAAGGGGAGGGCGGCTGGGCCGGGGGGACGACCTGGGGATACTGCTGGAGATGGATCTGGCGGCCCTGTGCCGGGCGGCGGACCAGGTCCGCCGGGCCCTGTGCGGAGACCGGGCCGAGCTGTGCACCATCGTCAACGGCCGCAGCGGCCGGTGCGGGGAGGACTGCAAGTTCTGCGCCCAGTCCTGCCACTACCACACCGGGGCGGAGGAGTACCCCTTCCTCCCAGTCCGGGAGATCGTGGAGGAGGGCAGGCGGAACGAGGCGGCGGGCGTCCGCCGCTACTCCATTGTGACGGCGGGACGGGGGGTCCACGGGGCGGAGCTGGACCACGCTCTGGAGGCCTACCGCCGCCTGAGGGCGGAGACCGACCTGGCGCTGTGCGCCTCCCATGGCCTTCAGACGGAGGAGGAATTCCGGCGGCTGAAGGAGGCCGGCGTGACCCGGTACCACGCCAATCTGGAGACCTCCCGCCGGAACTTCCCCAACATCTGCACCACCCACACCTATGAGGACAAGGTGGAGAACATCCGCCGGGCCCAGGCCGCCGGGCTGGAGGTGTGCTCCGGCGGCATCCTGGGCATGGGGGAGACCTGGGAGGACCGGATCGACATGGCCCTGGACCTGGCGGAGCTGGGGGTGGTCTCCATCCCGCTGAACCTGCTCACCCCCATCCCGGGCACGCCCATGGAGCGGCTGCCTCCCCTGACGGAGGAGGAGGTCCTCCGCGCGGTGGCCGTCTTCCGCCTGCTGAACCCCACCGCCTGGATCCGAATGGCCGCGGGCCGGGGGCGATTTGCCGGCGGCGGGCGGGCCCTCTTCCAGGCGGGGGCCAACGCGGCCATCACCGGGGATATGCTCACCACCACCGGCACCGGCATCGCCGGGGACCGGGCCATGCTCACAGAGCTGGGGTTTGCCCTTGAGACTACATCTATCACAGCGAGGAGGCAGCTATGACACATCCTGAAACTGCGGCGGGTGCCCGCCCCAAGAAAGTATATCTCATGTCGGTGACCGCCCTGATGGCGGCGGTGACCTGCATCCTGGCCCCCATGTCCCTTCCCATCGGGCCGGTGCCCATCTCGCTGACCAATCTGGCCATCTACCTGTCCCTCTACCTGCTGGGGTGGAAGTGGGGCACGGTGAGCTATCTGGTCTATGTGGTCATCGGCGCGGTGGGGGTCCCGGTGTTCTCCGGCTTTACCGGGGGACTGGGGAAGCTGGCAGGCCCCACCGGCGGTTATATCGTGGGCTTTGTGCCCATGGCGGTGCTGGCGGGGCTGGTGATCGACCGGTACCGGAGCCGGGGGCTCCAGCTGGCGGGCATGATCGTGGGCACCGCCGTGTGCTACGCCTTCGGCACCGCCTGGTTCTGTTTCATCATGGATAGCACCCCCATGGCCGCTCTGAGCCTGTGCGTGATCCCCTTCATCCCGGGGGACCTGGTGAAGATGGCCCTTGCCATGTGGGTGGGGCCCTTGATCCGGGGGCGGCTGGCCAAGGCCGGATTGGACCTGAACTGAGCGCAGAACAAAAAGAGGCCGGGGCAGTCCCGTCCGTTCTCCCCAGGAGAGCGGAGGCGGCTGTCCCGGCCTCTTTGGCGCGGTACCTTAAACAGAATAGGGGGCGGAGGTTTGGCGCTCCCACCCAGCCCGGGTGAGCGCATAGAAGCGGGCGGGCTTTTCCGTTCCGGTGGGGGCGTCCGGAATGGGCGCCTCAAACTGGAAGGCGAAGCCGCACTTCTCGATCACTCGTTGGGACTGGAGGTTGTCGGTGTAGTGGCTGCACCACACACAGGCCAGCTTCAGCTCCTCAAAGGCGTACCGCAGCAGCTCTGCCACCGCCTCGGGCATGAGTCCCCGGCCCCAATACTCCGGGCTGAGGGCATAGCCCAGCTCGCCGTTGGGGGCGGGAAACTCCGGGCGGCTCTTTCCGGTGAACCCCGCCGAGCCGATGACTTTCCCGGAGGCCCTGTCCACCACCGCAAAGGTGTGGGGGGCGGCGAAGACGGTGCGGATGATCTCCAGACTCTCCTCCGCGCTCTTGTGGGGCGGCCAGCCCGCCGGCGGCCCCACCCGGGGGTCCCGGGCATATTCATACAGGTCCGCCGCGTCCCCCTCCGTGAAGGGGCGCAGGAGCAGACGGTTGGTTTTGATCTCCATGGGAACACCTTCTTTCCATTCGGGCGCGGGCGGCCACACGGGGCCGCCCCTACAAAAGGCTTCCCCCTTCCAGGGGGAAGCTGTCAGCCGACAGGCTGACTGATGAGGGTAACCACGGGGGTGATGAACGGATCTGTACTCCGCCCCCTCATCCGTCATTTGCTCCGCAAATGCCACCTTCCCCCCTGTGGGGGGAAGGCAAAGGGCGCGCGGGGTCGTCGCGCCCCCCGCAGGTGGTCCGTTGCCCCCCTGGTGAAAGGGGGGTGGCCCAAAGGGCCGGGGGGATTCCGTTGATCGGAACCGTCCCGTATGCCG
>CASEKM010000041.1 GCA_949288405.1 uncultured bacterium
CGCTGTAGGGGCGGGTCCTAGACCCGCCCGCTCCGGGGTTCAAACTCGCCCTCGTGAAATCGTAGGGACGACCCCTGCGGTCGCCCGCCGTGAGGAAACCATTCCAGCCCGTAGGGGCGGCACACTGGGCCGCCCTTTATCCCATCCCACTCCCGTCGGGCTCCAGGGGCTGGGCGCCGGACTCTCCGTAGAACCCCGGGTCATATTCCGGCATATCCTCCGCCCCGCTCTCCCCATAAAAATCCGGGTCATACTCGGGCATATTTTCCGGGTTGGAGGGCGTCTCCTCTTCCGGGTCAATGGGGAGGGTTACCGTGTTCTCGGCCTCCGGCCAGACCCCCTCGATGGCGGTCACTTCTCCATCCACCACCGTGAGGCGGTAGAGGTCGGGATAGTGCCCGCTGGACAGGCCGGTGAGAAACGGCATATCCGTCGCTGAAATCTGAGCGCCCTCCGCCAGGGGCAGGGTGTATCGGGTGTGGTCTAAGTCCTGTCCCAGCTCATTGCAGGGGTCCACGTGAATGGATTGCTCTCCAGAAAGCAGAATCACCCCTCCCATCCCGACAGCGTACATCTCTCCACAGTAGCCGGTGAAGTCCAGCATCGGATCTCCATTTAGAGCAGCCATCAGGCTACCCCGCTTAATCAGGTGCGTAATCTCCCCGTCCTCTACAGTGATTTCGCACAGTTCACCCACCCCAGTGCCTGAAGGGGCAAACAGAGTGCTTCGGATCACAGAGTAGGTATTGGTCCGGTTTCCCATGTAACAAGAAAATGTGGCATCCGGGGCTAGTGGGACTTGCTGGGCCGGCCCCAGCGATTCATACCCCTCTTCCTCCAGTTCTGCCAACAGCTGGGACTCCGCCCCCAGTTCCTTGGGTCCGAACCAGTCCAGCAGATAGCAGGTCACCGTGTCCTCCCGGAAGTCGTCCACAACCCAAGCCAGCATCCTCCGCCCGTCCGGAATCGCCGGGCTCTGACAGGCCACCAGCGACCCGGACAGGAGGACTGCCGCCACCGCCAGGGCCAGCACCGCCCGGCCATTTTTCTTGGGGGTCAGGTCCATCATGGCCCAGAAGCGGACAAAGACTTCCCGCTTGCTGCCGGAAAACCCGGTGGTGAGGCCGGAGAACCCCCGGTCCCGGCCGGTCATCTGGTCCAGGATGGCCCTCCCATAGGCCCGGCGGGCCGCCTCGTCCCGGTGTTCCAGCAGGTCGTAGTCACAGCTCAGCTCCATGTCCCGCCGGGCGGCCCGGACCATGAGCCACACCAGGGGGTTGAACCAGTGGAAGCACCGGGCCAGGGTCATCAGGAGCGTGTACCAGGTATCCCTGTGCTTCAAATGGGTCAGCTCATGGGCCAGGGCCCAGGAGAGGGCCTCCGCCGGAAGTTCCCTAGGGAGCAGGATGGCAGGGCGGACGACCCCCACCAGACAGGGGGACTTCGGACCGGAGACGCGGAAAAGGCGCGGCGGCCTCCCGATCTTCTCCTGGGCGCAGAGCTCCGACAGCCTTTCTTCACTTCCATGAATGAGAGGTAATTTGTGCCGCCTCACCCTCCCCCACAGACGCAGATAGCCCGCCGCCAGGAGAAGCAGGCTCACCGTCAGTCCCGCCACCCAGATCCGCTCCCACCGAAACAGGATGGACCAAGAGCCGTTTATCCCCTCCAGGCGGAACAGCTTGAAGTCGTAGAGATGGTGCTCCACTTGGTCGTCGTCCGTATACCACACCTCATAAGTGGTATCACCGCCGAACTCTCCCACAATGGTGCCCTGATATCCATACGGGAGAGCGTCTGCCTCGTCTGCGGCCATGCCATCATACTCCGGAGCCGTCCACTCTGCCACCACCTGGGGCACCGAGAGCTGGATCGGGGCAGGAAACAGATTTTCCCACACAGGCTGAAAGCCGGGGTACGTGATCAGAACCACAGCCAACACCAGCCAGGCCCAGTACCGCCACCTGGGGGAGAACTTTTTTGCCAGCACAGGTCCCAGCGCCAGGAGCAGCAGAATGCAGACGCTCCCGCCCAGGGTCACCTCTACCAGGGCAGTCAGGTTGTTCAGCATCTCACTTCGCCCCCTTTTCCAAGATCCGCTCCAGGGCGGCCATGTCCTCCTGGGTCAGTTTTGCGTCCGGGTACAGGGAGACCACCAGACTGGACAGGGAGCCCCCGTGGACCCGCTTCAAAAAAGAGCGGCTCTCTCTGGTCAGGTAATCCTCCTGGTCCACCAGCGGGGTGTAGACATTGGCCCGGCCGTCCTTGCTCCCCGCCACAAAGCCCCGCTCCTCCAGCCGGGAGAGGAGCTTCAGCAGGGTGGGGGCCTTCCAGCTCCTGTCCAGTTTTTCCGCGATGTCGGCCGTGTGGGCGGGGTACTCCCCCAGGGACCACAGGGCCTGCATCACCTCCAGCTCCGCGTCCGGGAGCCGCGCATCCTGCGCTCTCATACACATGTTCCCTCCCTTCCATTTCGTTAGACAGTTGTCTTTATTGTAATTTTACAACTGTCAAAGTGAATTGTCAAGAGGGATCTCTGCGCCCGAGGGCCGCTCCCTTTGGCGCAGCGCTCCGGGCGGCTGGGATCAACAAATGCATCCTTCCGGCAAAACCGGCGGATGCATCCGTCTATGGATATACAAAAAGGGTCTGAGACAACCGTCTCAGACCCTTTGCATGTCTGTTTTGAGGGGAAGAAGAACTTACTTTTTCTTCTTGCCGCCCGTCTTGCCCATGGCCCAAACGCCAATGGCAATGATGCCCAGCACCACGAAGATGCCAACCATACCCTGGAGCATCATTTCGGAAGCCTGAACAATATTCTCAATATTCATATCCGAACCCTCCTTCAATTACAGATTGGCAAAGTACTGCAGCACCACGCCGCCGGCGACCACGGAGGCGATCTGACCGGACACGTTGGCGGCCACGGCGTGCATCAGCAGGTGGTTCTGAGGATCGGCCTCCTGGCCCATCTTCTCAATGACACGGGAGGACATGGGGAAGGCGGAGATACCGGCGGCGCCCACCATGGGGTTGATCTTGTTCTTGGGAGTGAAGATGTTCAGGATCTTCACGAAGATCACGCCCACCATGGAGTCCAGCACGAAGGCCACCAGGCCCAGGCCCATGATCATGATGGTCTCAAACTGCACGAACTGCTCAGCCTTCATGGAGGCGGCAATGGTGATGCCCAGCAGCAGGGTGATCAGGTTGGCCAGATCGTTCTGAGCGGTCTTGGAGAGGCTCTCCAGCACGCCGCACTCACGGAGCCACGGAGGAGGGGGCCACCAGGCCGGCGATGATGGAGACGAAGATGGGGAACAGCAGACGCATCCGACGGGTCACGCCCTGGGGACGGTAAGGCATGCGCATGGCGCGCTCCTTCTTGGTGGTGACCAGCTTGATGGCGAAGGGCTGGATGATGGGCACCAGAGCCATGTAGGAGTAGGCGGCCACGGCGATGGCGCCGATGTAGTTGGAGCCCAGGGTCTGGGACACCAGGATGGAGGTGGGGCCGTCAGCGGCGCCGATGATGCCGATGGAGGCGGCGTCCTTCATCTCAAAGCCCAGAGCGGAAGCGATGATGATGGTCAGGAAGATACCGGCCTGGGCGGCGGCGCCGCACAGGAACAGCTTGGGGTTGGCCAGCAGGGGACCGAAGTCGATCATGGCGCCGATGCCGATGAACAGCAGGATGGGCATGGCCTCACTGGCCTCGATGCCCACGTCAAACAGCCAGTCGATGATGCCGTGGGTCTCGCCCACGCCCTCGCTGATCTGGTCGATGACGCCGGACAGGGGCAGGTTTACCAGAATGGCGCCGAAGCCCATGGGCATCAGCAGAGAGGGCTCAAACCCCTTCTCGATGGCCAGGTAGATCAGCACCGCACCCACCACGTACATGACAGCCTGCTGCCAGGTGATGGAGAGGATGCCGCTTACCAGAAACGAAAAATCCATGTAATTTCCTCCCTTTACTTCTTTCTCTTTTGCAACTTCTTGAGGTGCGTCCTGCACCGCATCCGCAGACATGACAAAAAGACCTGCGTTCCCCCATCAGAACACAGGTCTGGTCATTTCAGGCAAAACCACGAAGGAAGATCCTTCAGGAATGTTGGCCCTGCCACACAGCAGATACTGTGCCGACTACTCCCCTTAGCCCGCCCATCGTAACACAATTTTCGGGCGATTGTCAAGGATGCCGACACAAAAATTTATCTCATCTTAACACTCTTTTCCAGCGCCGGGCCCTGTCCCCGGCGCGCCCTCACTGGGCTCCGGCGGCCTCCACCGCCGCCTCGATGGCCCCCTCCTCGTCCCGCATGGCGGACAGGGTCAGATCCAGCAGCTTGTCCAGGTCCCAGCCCAGCAGCTCGGCCCCCTTGGTGATGATGTCCCGGGAGCAGCCGGCGGCAAACTTCTTGTCCTTGAACTTCTTTTTCAGGGATTTGAGCTCCATATCGGACACGCTCTTGGAGGGGCGCATGAGGGCGGCCGCGCCGATGAGGCCGGTGAGCTCGTCCACTGCGTAGAGCACCCTCTCCATCTCGTGCTCCGGCCGGATGTCCACCCGGTGGCCCCAGCCGTGGCTGGCGGTGGAGCGGATGACAGCCTCGTCCACCCCGGCCTCCCGCATGAGCTCCTGGGACTTGAGGCAGTGCTCCTCAGGCCAGCGCTCGTAGTCCAGGTCGTGGAGCAGGCCCACCAGGGACCAGAACTCCTTCTCCGCCCCATAGCCCAGCTTGTCCGCAAACCACCCCATCACGTGCTCCACCGTGATGGCGTGCCGGAGATGGAAGGGCTCCTGATTGTACTTGGTCAGCAGGTCCCAGGCCTGCGCTCTGGTCATCGCCATAGCAGATTCCTCCTCAATGTGTATGTGTTGCAGCCGGACGGGCCGCCCCTTATCCCTCTACAGGCAGCCGGACGGTCACCAGGCAGCCGCCGCCCTCGGCGTTGCCGATCACCAGCTTTCCCTCGTGGCGGGTGACGATCTCCTCGCACACCGCCAGGCCGATGCCGGAGCCCCGGGCCTTGGAGCTGCCCTTGTAGAACTTATATTTCACGTGGGGCAGCTCCTCCTCGGGGATGCCGGGGCCGTAGTCCCGGATGCGGATGACCGCCTCCTCCCCGTCCTGGACGATGGATACGTCGATGCGCTTGCCGGAGCCGCCGTGCTTGGCGGCGTTGTCCAGCAGGTTGCAGAACACCTGGCGCAGCCGCTCCGGGTCGCCGGAAATGGGGATCATCTCCTCCGGGCAGTCCTGGTAGGTGAGCTCGATGCCCTCCCGGCGGAAGAACTCCCGGTAGGTGTACACCGCGTCCTCCAGCTCCGCCTTCAGGTCCATGGGCTCCACCGACAGGGTAAAACGGCCGTCGGAGATGCGTGAGAACTCCAGCAGCTCCTCCACCATGTTGGTGAGCCGCCGGGCCTCGGAGACGATGATGTCCATGCCCTTGCGCACGTCCTCGGGGTTTTTCAGCTCGCCGCTCTGGATGGTCTCCGCCCAGCCGGTGATGGCGGTGAGGGGGGTGCGCAGCTCGTGGGAGACGGAGGAGATGAACTCCGACTGGGTCTTCTCCGACTGCTTGATCTTCAGGGACATGTCGTTGATGGTGTCGGTGAGCTCTCCGATCTCGTCGTCGTATTTCTTTTCGATCTGCACCCCATAGCTGCCGTCGGCAATGAGCCGGGCGGTCTCGGTGATGCCGGCCAGGGGCTCCACGATGGAGCGGACAAAATACAGGTTGGAGAAGTAGACCAGGGCGAAGATCACCGCCCCCAGCAGACAGGCCAGAGCGATGGCCAGGGCGAACTGCCGGTCGATGTTCACCAGAGAGGTCACATACCGCACCACCGCCACCGACTGCCCGTGGTAGACGATGGGGGCCGAGGCGGCCACGATCCGCTCCCCGGTGTCCGGGTCAGAGCCGATCCACACCCGGGTGTCCTGGTTGGTCAGCGCCTCCTGGATCTCCGGGGTGTCCGGGGTGGTGCCGGCGGCCAGGTCGTTGCTGGAGTACTGCACCGAGCCGGAGGTATCCAAAAACTGCAGCTCCAGCTTGGTCTTCTCCTCAAAGCGCTGCACCGCGTTCTGGGCGTTGGTCCAGTACTGGCTGCGGGTGTAGGAGGCAAATCCCCCCGCCTGAGTGGAGGCCCGGCGCTGGAGGTCGTTCATGGTGGTGGAGTAGTAGTAGCTCCAGATGGCGGCGGAGAAGGTGCCGACGGCCAGCACCAGCACCAAGAGCACCACGCCCACGCTGTTGATGAGCCACCGGCGGCGGATGCCCCGGATCTTCCGCTTGTCCATCATCTTGACCTTTTTGGCCACTTTGACTCCCCCCTTTTCTCAAACTTTTATGGCAGGACAGGGACTCGTCCCGGCCGCCACTTTTGCGGTGGGGATAAGCCCCCCTGCGGGGCCCCAGGACAACCCCACCGGACCTGTCTGCGGTTTAGCTGCCCCACTTGTAGCCATAGCCCCACACGGTGTTCACATAAGTGGGCTTCGTGGGGTTGTCCTCGATCTTGATGCGCAGGCGGCGGATGTTCACGTCCACGATCTTCAGCTCGCCGAAGTAGTCCTTGCCCCACACCGCATCCAGGATCTCCTCCCGGGAGAGGGCCTTGCCCGGGTTCTCCATAAACAGCTTCACGATGCCGTACTCCACCTGGGTGAGCTTGACCCGCTGGCCGTTTTTCTCCAGGGTCCGGTTGCGGGTGTTCAGCAGGAAGGGGGGCTGGCTGATCTCGTCGGGGGAGGCGGCCTCCTCCTCCCCCCCGCCGGTGCGGCGGAAGAGGGCGTCCACCCGGGCGGTGAGCTCCGCGGGAGAGAAGGGCTTTGTCACATAGTCGTCCGCCCCGGTCATCAGGCCGGTGACCTTGTCCATCTCCTGGGTGCGGGCGGTGAGCATGATGACGCCGATCTTGCTGTCCATGGCCCGGATGCGGCGGCACACCTCAAAGCCGTCGATGCCCGGCAGCATGATGTCCAGCAGGGCCACCCGGATGCCCGGGTCCTCCTTGATCCGGGCCAGGGCCTCCTCGCCGGTGGCCGCCTCGATGGTCTCATAGCCCGCCCGCTTCAGGTTGATGACCACAAAGCTGCGGATATTCTCCTCGTCTTCCAAAACCAGAACTTTTCTCATGTCGTTCTCCTTTGTCTCTTCCCGCTGTCAGTCCATCCAGCTGCTCTGGATCAGATGGAAGGCCGCCTGCAGGCCGGCGCTGTCCATCCCGCAGTCCCAGTCGCTGTGGTAGAAGGAGGCGGCGTACACCGCGTCCTCCTCCTCCCGCAGGAGGAACCGGCTGGAGGTCTCGGCCCGGCCAAACTGGCTGGTAAACTTGTAGATCACCAGGAAGGGGCTGGTCTCCCGCTGTCCGTCGCTCTTCAGGTGGTAGAAGGACACGGCCCGCTGCCCGGTGACAAAGTCGTTCCGGCTCAGGGCGATCTGATCCTTCCACGCCTCGGGCACCACCAGATACCAGCCGTCCGCAATGTTGTGATACGTGGTGCATACATAGGATTTTCTCCCCCGGCTGTCGTACTGGCTCCAGTCAATGAGCCAGAAATCAGAGGCCGAGGTGTCGCTGCTGCTGGGCAGCTGCATGGGGGAGGGCAGCTCCAGCACTCCGTCCCCGTTCACATCGGTGGGGTCCAGGTCCACATAGCGGTCCAGGATGTCCCGGCTCACCCCCGTCTCATCCAAACTCAGGTTGGCCAGCCCGCCGTCCTGATAGGCCACCACATCCACCGCGTGGCGGCCGTCGGCCAGCTCGCTGGAGATGTACAGCGCCCGCACCGGCACATCCCCCTCCTCTCCCAGGAAGTTGGTGTCCACGTTTCGGATGCCGTTGCTGATGATGCCCGCCGACAGGGGGGCGGAATCCCGGGCCATGAAGGTGCCGTTGCGCCAGCCGTAGATGTCCACCCTGCTGTTGGTCCCCGCCGGGTCAACCTGGATCACCGCGATCTCGGTGCGGGTGTCCTGGTCCAGGTCGTAGAGGGCGTAGTCGGTGTACGCCGTGGTCATCCACTCCTCCGCCCGCAGGGCGTCCCGCTTGGGCACTGAGACCGCCCCGTTGGAGGCGGAGGCGTGGGCCACCGCCTGCTGCACGTTCCGGTCCATGACCTCCTCCAGGGAGTAGGCCCCCAGCAGGTAGGCGCCCGTGTTCATCTGCCAGCTGACCACCACTTCCTTGGTGCCGTTGCCGTTCAGGTCCACATAGTCCACCCGGTAGATGGAGGAGCCGGTTCCCTCCACCACCGCGCTGGCAGTATACGCATCCTCATCTGATTTGGTAAAGAAATAGATCTTCAGCGGCCGGTCCGCGTCGGGCACCCGGAAAAAGGTGACCGCGGTCTCCGTTGTCCCGTCCCCGTCCATGTCCTGAAGCTGGATCAGGGCGGTGTTGTTGCCGCTCATCACGGAGATGTCCTCCACCTCCACCCCATACTCCTGGGAGAGGGCGTTTTTCGCGCTTCGGATGGTCTGGGTCAGGCTCAGATAGTCCGCCGACTGTTCCGGGCTCTGGTACAGGCCCTCCGGCGAGCTGAAAAAGCAGCCGGACAAGGTCAGCACAACGGCCGCCAGCCAGATCAGCCCCGCGCTCCACCGTTTTCTCATATCCGACACTTCTCCTCCCGCGGCAGATCTCCCCGGCCCGTCTGTCCTGGGCGGCCGCACATTCATCTGCTATCATACCATAAAATCAGGAAAATGAATATGGAATTTTTGAAAACTTCTCCTCCCGCCCCCTGAAAAATCGGGAATTGACAGCGCATGTGAAATCAGGTATGCTGTTTTTCACAAGTGAAATCGTCAGGGAGAGGGTGGGAAATTGGAGCAGGACGATTGGAGATCAAACCTTGCCGCACAGCTTCGGCAGATCCGAAAGGCCCGCCGGATGACCCTGGAGGATCTGGAGACGCGCTCCGGCATCTCCAGCAGCAGCCTGTCCGCCTATGAGCGCGGCGTGGGAAATCCCTCTGTGGACACCATGTCGCGCCTCTCCGGCGCGCTGTCCGTCCCCATCTCCCAGCTGCTGGGGGAGGCGGAGGAGACGCGCCGTTCCCTCGTCCTGGACACGCTGTGGATGGAGTACACTGCGGAGATGATCCGCCTGGCCGCCCAGCCGGACCGCCGGGAAACGCTCTCCCGCTGCCTGGAGCTGCACATCCGCTGTCTGGAGGCCGTGCGCCGCTCCCTCTCCCTGCCGGAGGGGCGGGACGGCTGAGCGAGGCTCCGGCCCCTCCGTGAAGTCCCCCAACTGTTCATAAACTCTTCACGGAATGGCCCTTGAAAAGGGTTGTGGAACATGATATATTGAGGTGTGACAGATCACAGGCTGTTTCGTAAATTTGACGGTCCGCCGGGCCGTCCGTACCGCTCAGGTCAGGCGGAGCAGCCAAGAAAAACAGGAGGATGCTGTGAAGGGTATTGTATTAGCCGCGGGAAAAGGGACCCGCCTTTATCCCATGACCAAGCCAGTCTGCAAGCCGCTTCTGCCAGTATACGATAAACCGCTCATTTACTACCCCATCGCCATTTTGATGCAGGCGGGGATCTCCCAGATCATGGTGATCGTCCCCCCTGACGAGACCGCCACCTTCCAGGCCCTTTTGGGGGACGGCAGCCAGTACGGCCTCTCCATCACCTACGCCGAGCAGCCTGTGGCCCGGGGCATCGCCGACGCCCTGCTCATCGGCCGGGAGTTTGTGGGAGACGACCGGGTGTGTCTGGTGCTGGGGGACAACATCTTCTACGCCCCCTCCCTGGGCGCCACCCTGAAGCAGGCCGCCGCCTTCCAGTCGGGGGCCACCGTGTTCGGCTACTGGGTGGAGGACCCCCGCCCCTTCGGTGTGGTGGAGTTTGACGAGAACGGACGGGCCATCTCCATCGAGGAGAAGCCCCGCCATCCCAAGTCCAACTATATCGTCCCCGGCCTGTACTTCTACGACAACCAGGTGATGGAGATCGCCGGCAACCTGAAGCCCTCCGCCCGGGGGGAGCTGGAGATCACCGACGTGAACCTGGAGTACCTCCGCCGGGGACAGCTCCAGGTGATCCCCCTGGAGAAGGGGTTCACCTGGCTGGACGCGGGCACGGCGGACAGCCTGCTCACCGCCGGCCAGACCATCAAGGAGATCCAGGACGAGACAGGCCGCTATGTGGGCTGCCTGGAGGAACTGGGGCTCCAGGAGGGCTGGATCACCGCCGACCACGTCCACAAGATCGGGGACGAGCTGAGCATGACCCTGTACGGGAAATATCTCCAGTGCCTGTAAGTAAGAGACTGTTTCCCGCCCAAGACGCAGAAATGAGGGGGCCCGCGCGGGCCCCCTCTGACTATATGGATCAGATCTTATGTTGCTTCCGCCCCGGAGGGGGGCGCATCAGAACTTTTGTTGGAAAGGGGAACGACAGTATGAAATCTGTGACAGGAGCCTATTTCAGCCCCACCGGGGGCACCAAGCGCGCTCTGGAGACCGTATGCGGCCTGCTGGGAAGAGAGGCCGAGTACATCCCGCTCACCGGCCCGGACAGGAGGGAGAAGACTTTCGGGCCGGAGGAGCTGCTGGTGCTGGCCCTGCCGGTGTACGCCGGACAGCGCCCGGCGGTCCCCGGTCTGCTGGACGGTCTGAAGGGGGAGGACACCCCCTGCGTCCTCCTCGCCGCCTACGGCAACCGCCACTACGACGACGCCCTGGCTCAGATGAAGAGGGAGATGGGAGAGCGGGGCTTCCGCTGCGTGGGGGCCGCCGCCGTCATCACCCCCCACATCTTCGCCCCCACCCTGGGCGTGGGCCGCCCGGACGAGGCGGACTGCGCCGCCCTGGAGGTCTTCGCCCGGAAGGTCCTGGAGAAGCTCTCCCAGCCGGAGTGGGCCGAGGCGGAGGTGCCCGGCAACCCCTCCCCCGCCCCCAAGCCGGCGGTGCCCGTGAAGAAGGACCGGGACTGGGACATCTGCCTGGGCTGCGGCTTCTGCGCCAAGGCCTGCCCCACCGGGGCCATGGACCCCCAGACCCTGCTGTGGGACGACGGCAAGTGCATCAGCTGCATGTCCTGTGTGGCCCACTGCCCGGTGGGGGCTCTGGGCTTCAACTCCTCCGCCCTGGCCGCCCGGCTCACGGAGAACTTCTCCGCCCGCCGGGAGGTGGAGACCTTCGTATAATATCCCGCCGTCTGCAGAGAGGAACTGCCTATGAAACATATCCTGATGCTGGCCACCGGCGGCACCATCGCCTCCCGGGACACCGGGGAGGGGCTGGCCCCGGCCATCACCTCCCGGGAAATTTTAGGCTATGTGCCATCCATCGGGGACCTGTGCCGGGTGGACACGGTCCAGCTGATGAATCTGGACAGCAGCAACCTGGGGCCCCGCCACTGGCTTCAAATGGCCCGGGCCATCGAGGAGCGCTACGACCAGTACGACGGCTTTGTGGTCACCCACGGCACCGACACCATGGCCTATACGGCGGCCGCCCTGTCCTACCTGATCCAGTTCTCCCCCAAGCCCATCGTGCTCACCGGCTCCCAGAAGTCCATCTGCCTGGAGAACACCGACGCCCGGATGAATCTGTACAACGCCTTTCTCTACGCCGCGGCGGAGGGCTCCCGGGGGGTGAGCCTGGTCTTTGACGGAAAGGTCATCCTGGGCACCCGGGCCCGAAAGGAGCGCACCAAGAGTTTCAACGCCTTCTCCAGCGTGGACTACCCGGAGATCGCCGTCATCCGGGACGGGCGGCTGATCCGCTACCTCCCCCCGCTGGATGCCAAGGGGGTCCCCGACTTCTACCACACCCTGGAGGACCGGGTGCTGCTGCTCACTCTGATCCCCGGCATGGGCACCGAGGCCCTGGCCGCCCTGGAGGACAGCTACCAGGCGGTCATTCTCCAGAGCTTCGGGGTGGGCGGCCTGCCCGGCGGGGGCTCCGGCCCCTTCGCCCAGGCGGTGGAGCGGTGGCTCCAGGCGGGCAAGACCATCGTCATGCTCACCCAGGTGCCCTATGAGGGCAGCGACATGGCGGTCTACCAGGTGGGCTACCAGGTGAAGGAGAAGTACCGCCTCCTGGAGGGGTACAGCATGACCCTGGAGGCGGCGGTGACCAAGCTCATGTGGGTGCTGGGCCAGACCAGGGACCCGGAGCGGGTGGAGGCCCTGTTCTACCGCCCCGTCCAGCGGGACATCATCCGCTGATCCCTTCGGGCTCCTCGTCCGCCAGCTCCTCCATCAGCCGGCACAGCAGCAGGGCGATCCGCCTGCGCCGCTCCGGGGGGAGGCTGCCGCACACCCCCGTCAGCTCCAGCAGGAGAACGCCCCGGGTCAGATCGGTCTCCGGGTACTGCTCGGAGAGGAGCTG
>CASEKM010000042.1 GCA_949288405.1 uncultured bacterium
CATTTTCCCGCGTTCCAGCATCTTTCTCACCACCTGCTACTTATTTTACCTCTTATGAACGAAAAAGCCCAGCTTATGCTGGACTTTTTCGACAGACTGCCGCCGCAGAATTTTTCAATTCTGCGGCGGGTCCTTATCTGCTTTCATTTCCTGTTCTTCTTATAGATGGCGTTCAGGCCCTTCAGCAGCAGGTCCTTCTCCACCTTCATCTCCCGGCGGCACAGGGGGGCCACAAACTGGGCCATGCCGCCGGTGGCCACCACCGTGGTCTTCTTGCCCAGCTCCTCCTCCATGCGGTCGATCATGCCGTCCAGCATGGCGGCGGCCCCGTACATGATGCCGCTGCGCATACACTCCACGGTGTTCTTGCCGATGATCCGCTTGGGGCGGTCCAGCTGGATGCCGGGGAGCTGAGCGGTGCGGGAGGTGAGGGCCTCCGCCGACACCCGCACGCCGGGGATGATGGCGCCCCCCACATAGGTGTTCCCCTGGTCCACCACCTCGATGGTGGTGGCGGTGCCCAGGTCCACCAGCAGCAGGGGCGGGGCGTACTCCAGCAGGGCGGCCACGGCGATGACGATGCGGTCGCTGCCCACCGAGGCGGGGTCGTCCATCTGGATGTTCAGGCCGGTCTTGATGCCCGGGCCCACCACCATGGGGTTCAGTCCGGTGAGCTTGGTGATGCCGGTGCGCACCGCGTTGAACACGGGGGGCACCACTGAGGAGATGATGCAGTCCTCCACCTCCTCCACCGGCACGTCGAACAGGTTGAGCATGTTTTTGATCTCCACCCCGTACTGGTCGGAGGTCTTGATGTGGTCGGTGGCGATCCGGGCCTCGAAGACGATCTGGTCGTTCTCCAGTCCGCCGATGACAATATTGCTGTTGCCGATGTCAATGGCAAGGAGCATGAGCGTTCACCTCAAAATCTTTGTGTCTTCCCGGCGCTCCCGCCCGCCGGGGCTGGAACACAGGAAAAGGGAGCGTTTCAGCAAATTCCCGCCTCGAAGGGCGGGAATTTGTCAGATATGGATGGGACTGGACCGGGTCACGCGGGCATGGCCCGCACCCGGTTCATCTGCAGCAGAGCTTTGCCGATGGCGGTGACCAGCACCGCGGCGGCGATGGCCTCGGGCACCCCGTTGGCGGCCACGATGGCCATGACAGCCCCCATCACCGCCTCCATGGCGATGTTCTTGGCGGCGGCAAATTCCGGGCTGAGAAGCAGATAGATGCTGGTCATCACCAGACCGGTGTTGGTCAGCGCCCCCGCCACCCCCACCACAGGCAGGGCAACCAAATCGTTGACCCGGAGCTTCTTCAGGATGATCCACAGCCAGCCGGCCACCACCCCAATGAGCACCCGGCAGCCAAAGGCGATCCAGATGGTCTTTACCGCTCCGGCGGCGCTGGTGGCCAGGAAGGGGGAAAAGGCAAAGGACAGGGCGGTGGGGGCCGTGCTGTTGCTCCAGATGGAGCACAGTCCAAACACCCCGCCCAGGACGCCCCCTGCCAGGGGACCCATGAGCACCGCCCCGACGATCACCGGGATGTGCAGGGTGGACGCCTTGATCAGGGGCAGGGGGATCAGTCCGATGCCGGTGACATTGAGAAAGATCTCGATGGCGACAAACAGCGCCAACAGAACCAGCCACCTAGTGTCTCGTTTCCAGTTTTTCATATTCAATTACCTCCTGCTGCCGCTCCTCCCGGAGAGGATGCAGCGCAATCTTTAAGAGGGCGAGGGCGGCTTCCCCGGCCCTCTTATCCGGCTCATTATAGCGAAATTTCAGACAGATTACAAGGCTAAGATTTTCCAAAACTTTGCGGATGTGGACCTCTTCCTTTACAAGCACGGGGTTTTATGTCATAATCACCCCATGGGGTCCCGCCCGGCGGCGGGCCCGGAACGTGCCATTTCATCCCAATGGAAAGAGGGTTTTATCACGATGCTGAAGGGAAAAACCGTCCTGCTGGGGGTCACGGGGGGCATCGCCGCCTATAAGGCGGCCTATCTGGCCTCCGCCCTGGTAAAGCAGCACTGCAGCGTGGAGGTCATTCTGACCGAGCACGCCACCAAGTTCATCGCTCCGCTCACCTTTGAACAGCTCACCGGCAACCGGTGCATGGTGGACACCTTTGACCGGAACTTCTCCCACCAGGTGGAGCACATCGCCCTGGCCCGCCGCACCGACCTGGTGCTGGTGGCCCCCGCCACCGCCAACGTGTGCGCCAAGCTGGCCCACGGCCTGGCGGACGACATGCTCACCACCACCGTGCTGGCCTGCTCCTGTCCCAAGCTCATCGCCCCGGCCATGAACACGGGGATGTACGAAAATCCGGTGACCCAGGACAACCTGGACCTTCTGCGGAAGTACGGCTGGGAGGTCATCGCCCCCGCCTCCGGCCGGCTGGCCTGCGGGGACGTGGGGGCGGGCAAGCTGCCCGAGCCCGACCTGCTCCTCCAGCACATCCTGCGGGTGCTGGCCAAGCCCCACGACCTGGCGGGGAAGCGGGTGCTGGTCACCGCCGGCCCCACCCAGGAGGCCCTGGACCCGGTGCGGTATCTCACCAATCACTCCACCGGCAAGATGGGCTACGCCATCGCCAGGATGGCCATGCTCCGGGGGGCCCAGGTCACCCTGGTGTCCGGCCCCACCGCCCTGGAGCCGCCCCTCTTTGTGGAGGTGGTGCCCGTGGTGTCCGCCCAGGACATGTTTGAAGCGGTCACCAGCCGCCAGGAGCAGTCCGACTTCATCTTCAAGGCGGCCGCCGTGGCCGACTACACCCCCGCCGACTACAGCGACGACAAGGTGAAAAAGAAGGAAGGGGACCTGTCCATCCCGCTCAAGCGCACCCAGGATATTTTGCAGTACCTGGGGGACCACCGCCGTCCCGGGCAGGTGATCTGCGGCTTCTCCATGGAGACGAGGGACATGCTGAAAAACAGCGCCGCCAAGCTGGAGAAGAAGCACGTGGACATGATCTGCGCCAACAATTTAAAGGTGGCCGGGGCGGGCTTCGGCACCGACACCAACGTGCTCACCCTCATCACCAAGGAGGGGGCGGAGGAGCTGCCCCTTCTCTCCAAGGAGGAGGACGCCGACCGGGTCATCGACAAGGCCCTGGAGCTGCAGAAGACCCGCTGAGCCGGGCCCGCCGGAGGGCGCTGACGCCGCGCCGCCGGCTGCATGAAAATGAAAAACACCCGCTGGGGAGCGCACTGTTTCTCCCCGGCGGGTGTTTCCATGTCTTATGCCCCTTCCACCGGCAGCAGCTTCTTCCGCCGGGAGAGGAACAGGGTCAGCGTGGTGGCGCTGGCCAAAAAGTCCGCGATGGGCTCGGCGGCGTAGATGCCCATGACGCTCCCGGTGACCCGGGGCAGGATCAGGGCCAGGGGCACCAGCAGGATCACCTTCCGCAGCAGGGCCAGAAACAGGCTGGTGGGCGCCTGGCCCAGGGCCATGAAGGTGGTCTGGCAGGCCATCTGGGCCCCAAAGGCCCAGATGCCCCCGAAGAAGATGGGCATGACCCGGGATACCAGGTCGATCAGCTGCTGTTCCGGGGTGAAGATGCGGGCCAGCAGGCCGGGGAACAGGGCCACCAGCAGGAAGGCGGAGCAGGTCACCGTCAAGGTGACGGTCAGCAGCCGCTTGAAGGTCTTGCGCACCCGAAGGTAATTTTTCGCCCCGTAATTGTAGCTCATAATGGGCTGGGTGCCCTGGGTGATGCCCTGAATGGGCATGGTGATCATCTGCATCACCGACTGCATGATAGTAATGGAGCCCACATACAGGTCGCCGCCGTAGGTCTGCATGCCGGTGTTCAGCACCACTGTCACCAGGCTCTCGGTGGACTGCATGATAAAGGGGGCGACGCCCAGTCCGGCGATGCGCCCGATGATCCGCCGGTTGGGGATCAGGAAGACCCGGTGGAGCCGCAGCCCGCTGCGGCGGCTGCACAGGAAGCTCACCACCCAGGCGGCGCTCACCGCCTGGGACAGGATGGTGGCCAGAGCCGCCCCGCGGACCCCCATGTCCAGCACAAAGATGAAAACGGGGTCCAGCACAATGTTCAGGACCGCCCCGATGAGCACGCTGAGCATGGCGGTGGTGGCCCTCCCCTGGGCGCTGATGTAGGGGTTGAGCCCCAGGGCCAGCTGGACGAAGACGGTGCCCAGCAGATAGATGCTGATATACTCCTTGGCATAGCCGATGGTGGCGTCCGAGGCGCCGAAGGCGTACAGGACGGGCTCCTGGAAGGCGGAGAAGCCCACTGTGAGCACCGCCGCCGCTATGAGCAGCAGGGTCACCGAGTTGCCCAGGATCCGCTGGGCCTCCACCCGCCGCCTGGCCCCCAGCTGGATGGCCGCCAGGGGCGCGCCCCCCTGCCCGGCAAAGGCGGCGAAGGCGGACACCAGCGTGATAATGGGAAAGGTGATCCCCACCCCGGTGAGGGCCACGTCCCCCACCTCCGGGATGTGGCCGATGTAGATGCGGTCCACGATGTTGTACAGCATGTTGATGATCTGGGCCGCCACCGAGGGCACCGCCAGCTTCAGCATCAGCTTGCCGATGGGGGCGGTGGCCAGGATCTCGTCGCTGTGATGGGTCTGTTCCAACTGTGAGGACCTCCCTTGCACAGATAAATTTTCTTAACAGGGAGTAGTATAGCACGTTCCGGGGTGGTTGGGAAGGTCCCCATTCTCTTGACACCCCCTATTTTTCATGTTATCTTGTTGGCAAGCGTGAGGATAATCCGTCGTTTTGCCCTATTTTCTTTCCCACCGCGTGGAAATTTGGGTCAATCCGGCAGCCCAGAAGGGAGAGATTGCCTGTGTTCTTCAAGGCGGCCGCCTGCCAGTGCAGATTTATTCTGAAACAGAAGGGGTGCCTGTTCACCTTCGCTCTGCTGCTGGCATGGGTGCTGATCAATTTCGTGGGAAACGTCCTGACCTTTCAGGGGATGGATGCGGCAGAGATGTACCAGCCCATGAAGCTGCTTCTGCTGAGCTACAATCGGATCAATTATAACGCCGATTTCACCCTGCTTCTCGTTCAGCTCTACCCCTTCCTGGTGGTCTGTCCCGCCGCCTTCTCCCTGGTCAAGGAGCGGCAGACCGGCCAGGAGGTGCTGATGTCCGCCCGTCTGGGCCGCTTTCCCTATTTCATGGGCAAACTGGCCGCAGTTATGGCGGTCACGGCGGCGGTCTTTACCCTCCCCTTTCTGATCGAGATCCTGCTGAACTGCATCGCCTTCCCCCTGAACGCCCAAGGGGATCTCACCAACTGGGACGCCTATGATCCAGACTATGTGGCCAGTGTGAAGCACTATCTCTGTTATCCGCTGTACCTCTTCTCCCCCTACCTCTACGCAGTCTGCGGGACGCTCCTGTTCGGCCTGATGTCCGGGGTGCTGGGGTGCTTTGTGGTCACCTTCTCCGCTCTCTTTCCCATCAAATATTCTGTGGTGCTGTTCCTTCCCGCCTTTTTGCTGCTGAACGCCACCGTCTACTTCTCTCAAATCCAGACGGTCCCCTTCCAAAGCGGGTGGTATCACTACTTTCTGCTGTTCGACGACACTGTGAAAAGTCCGCTCTATCTGATCGCCGGGCTGCTTCTGCTCCTGATCGTATCCATCGCTGGCTGTGTCTGGGGAGGGAGACAGGATTGTTTACGCTAAAGCGCAAGCTGTTCCTCATCCCCCTGCTGGGGCTGCTCTTTGGTGCCGTGGCCGCGTTGGCTTTCGTCAACCCCTATTCCGGTGCCATCTCCCTCTCAGAGCTGACCCTTCAGCTGAGCGGCTCCCGCGGGGAGTTCCAGCTGGGCTTTGGGGTGGTGGAGCTGGTGGAGCTGACCCTCCGCTGGGTCCCTATGTTCGTCTTTGAAATGTATCTGGGGGCGGAGCTGTACCGCTTCTTCTGTACTGCCAGCGTATATATTTTTTCCAGGACCCCCCGCCGTCTGAGCTGGTACGCCAAGGAAAACGCCGCCCTCCTCCTCTGCGGCCTGCTGTATCAGGCCGCCTATCTGGCGGGGGCAGTCATCGTTACCTCCCTGCGCTACGCCCTGGTGCCGGACTCCCCCGGCGGCGTCATCCTCCTCTCCCATCTGGCCATCTACACCCTGTGGACCTGCGCCTTCACCCTTCTGGTAAACCTGCTGTCCATTCTGTTGGGAAGCGGCAGCGCCTATCTGATTGCCGCCGGGGTCCAGCTGGCGGGGATCTCGCTGCTGTCGGCACTGCGCCTTGTTCAAGACGACCCTGCACGCATGGGACGTCTGATGGGGCTCAACCCCGCCGCCCACCTGGTCCTGGGATGGCACAGCAGCGCCGATCCCTCCGTTCAAGCTGCCCTGCACTCCCCCTATCCGGGCCCCTCTCTGGGCGAGTCCGTGCTGCTCACCGCCGTTCTGTGGGGAACTGTCACGATAATCGGGGCATTTTTGGTGAAGCGCCGGGACCTACTGACTTCAAATGCGGAAATGGAGGCGTACTGAGGTGGAACTGATTGCGCAAAATGTCTGTAAAATCATCCGGGGAAAACCGATTCTGAGCGATGTCAACCTGCACCTGAAGGGCGGTTCGGTCTATGGCTTCGCAGGCCCCAACGGCTCCGGCAAGACCATGCTGTTCCGGGCCCTGTCCGGTCTGATCTCTGTCACCTCCGGGACCATCTCTCTGGACGGAAAGGTGTTGCGCCGGGATTTTGACGTGCTGCCCAGCCTGGGGATTGTGCTGGAGCATGTGGGGCTGTACCCCAACCTTACCGGTCTGGAGAACTTGGAGTATCTGGCCAGTCTGCGGGGGCGCGTCCAAACAGAGGACCTCCGGGGCGCCCTGCTCCGGGTGGGCCTGGACCCAAACGACAGGCGCACCTACCGCAAATACTCCCTGGGTATGAAACAGCGCCTGGCAATCGCCCAGGCCGTGATGGAGCGCCCGGATGTGATCATGCTGGACGAGCCCACCAACGGCTTGGACGAGGACGGCGTGAAACAGATCCGAACCCTGATCCAGGAGGAGCGGAGCCGAGGGGCCATGGTCCTGCTGGCCAGCCACAACCGGGAGGACATCCGTGTCCTGGCCGATCACTCCTACCGAATCAAAGACGGGGCCGTAGTTCCCCAGGAGGACGCGCCATGAAATACCGCATCTATGCCGGGGCCGTCCTGCTGGCTGTTCTCGCCGCGGCGGTCTTCGGCTTTTCCAAGCGGCAGACCTTTACAGACCTCCGCCGGGAAGCGGATTTTCCAGACCAGCTCTCGGTGGCCCAACTCTCTCTATCACTCACTCAGATGGACTGTGAGCGGATGGCCCAGGAGCTGCCCCAGGTCCCGTATATTTTCCGCGTCCAGGTATTGGAGGACGTGGAGTTCCTATTCGGAGCCAGCCGGCAAAAGGTCCAGGTGGAGGAGGTATACGCCGGGGAGACCGTCCTTCCGGGGGATGTGCTCTATCTGACCGGCCACTGTTCTCTCAGTCTGTATGCAGAACCCAGAAGTCTCGAGTGCAGCTTCATCAATCTCCCTGTACCGGGCCGCCAGTATCTGGTGTTCTGCCAGAACACAGTGGAGGCGCTGGACTCCTCTATCCCGGTCTATCAGCTGTATCAAGGGTCCTTGATCGCTCCGGTCTTCTGGGACGGCTCTGCCGACCACGCGATTTTTCCCACCGATGGCGAGAACGCCTATGTCCCCTATTCCGCCGTCAGAAGCAACGAGTTTTTCCCCGCAGATGAGTCTGCCCTTGAGACCTGGAACGCACTGAAAGCAGATTTGCTGCTGCGCTACCCTGCCGCCGGATAAATGTTTGCCGTAAATTGATCCCATACCGCCCCGCACCGACGAGATACGGTGCGGGGCGTCTTCGCCTCTCCTGGGTTTTCTGTAAAAATGACGAAAATCCCCTGGAAATTTTTCGGCTGTTGTGGTACACTTACCCTAACCGTGAAGATCCAGCAGATTTTCGCATACAGGAGGTCATCAAATATGTCTTATCGGGAGAATTACGAGAAATGGTTGCATAGCCCCGCCCTGTCCGCCCAGGAGAAGGCGGAGCTGGAGTCCATCCAGAACGATGAAAAGGAGATCGAGAGCCGCTTCTTCGACCAGCTGGCCTTCGGCACCGCCGGTCTGCGGGGCACCATGGGGGTGGGCCTATACCGGATGAACGTCCACGTGATCCGCCACGCCACCCAGGCCTTTGCCCAGGTGATCCTGGAGGAGGGCCCTGAGGCCGCCGCCCGTGGGGTCGCCGTGTGCTTCGACTGCCGGAACAACTCCGACACCTTCGCCAAGGAGGCCGCCTGTGTCATGGCCGCCAACGGCATCCCCGCCCGCCTGTTCGAGTCCCTGCGCCCCACCCCCGAGCTGTCCTTCGCCGTGCGGGAGTACCACTGCATCGCCGGCATCAACGTCACCGCCAGCCACAACCCCAAGGAGTACAACGGCTATAAGGTGTACTGGGAGGACGGCGCCCAGCTGCCCCCCAAGCACGCCGACGAGGTGGCCAAGAAGATGCAGGAGCTGGACGTGTTCGACTGCGTCAAGACCATGGACTATGACGAGGCCGTCTCCAAGGGCCTCATCACCCTCATGGGGGAGGAGACCGACGAGAAGTTCCTGGCCAACGTGATGGAGCAGGTGAACGACAAGGCGGTGGTGGAGAAGATGGCCGACACCTTCACCATGGTGTACACCCCCTTCCACGGCACCGGCCACAAGCTCATCCCCGAGGCCCTGCGCCGCCTGGGCATGAAGCACGTGATCTGCGTCCCCGAGCAGATGGTCATTGACGGCAACTTCCCCACCGTGGTCTCCCCCAACCCGGAGAACCCTGAGGGCTTCTACCTGGCGGTGGACCTGGCCAAGAAGAACAACGCCGACTTTATCCTGGGCTCCGACCCGGACGCCGACCGGGTGGGCATCATGGTCCGCACCAAGGACGACGACTTCGTGGTCATCTCCGGCAACCAGACCGGCGTGCTGCTGCTGGACTACCTGATCGGGGCCAAGCGCCGCACCGGCAAGATGCCCGAGAAGCCGGTGGCCCTGAAGACCATCGTCACCACCGAGATGGCCCGGAAGGTGGCTGGCCCGGAAGGTGGCCGAGGTCAACGGCCTGCAGTGCTATGACACCTTCACCGGCTTCAAGTTCCTGGCCGAGAAGAAGGACAAGCTGGAGAGCACCGGCGAGGGGAAGGTCATCTTCTCCTACGAGGAGTCCTACGGCTATATGCTGGGCGACTACGTGCGGGACAAGGACGCTGTGTCCGCCAGCGTGGAGCTCTCTGAAATGGCCGCCTGGTACGCCTCCCAGGGCATGACCCTGTATGACGCCCTCCAGAAGCTCTATGAGAAGTACGGCTACTACGCCGAAAAGACCCACAATCTGGTGATGCCCGGTCTGGACGGTCTGAAGGACATGGCGGAGCTGATGGCCGGTCTGCGGGAGAAGCCCCCGGTGGAGATCGCCGGCGTGGCGGTGCGCCAGCAGAAGGACTACAAGGACGGCTCCGTGGTCAACGTGGCCGACGGGTCCAGGGAGACCATGGAGCTCACCGGCTCCAACGTTCTGCGCTATGAGATGGCCGATGGGACCAGCATCATCGTCCGTCCCTCCGGCACTGAGCCCAAAATCAAGGTCTATGTGCTGACCCAGGGCGCGGACAAGGCCGCCTGCGAGGCCAATCTGGAGAAGTACGGCCAGTGGGTGAAATCCCTGCAGAAGTA